>CAYXEY010000022.1:0-20242 GCA_964464105.1 uncultured Planctomycetaceae bacterium | reverse complement strand
CGACCGATCGGCCAGGAGAACCTGCACCCGGCGGCGGGCCTCCAGGGTGTCCTTGCGGGCCAGGGTGATCAGCTTCTCGACGAAAGAGCGAACCTCTTTGGCCTTGATCAGCGTGGTGCGAATCTGACCATGCTCAAAAAGACTCTGCGCGAGATTCCGCCGCATGGCCAGGCTGTGGGCCGAGGTACGGGTAAGATGACGTCCTGTTTTTCCGTGTCGCATGTGTATTCCGCCCCGGCCTTGGTATGCCGCAACGCTCTACTTTCTACTTCTTATTCTCTTCATTCCGCGTTCCGCGATCCGCGATCCGCGTTCTACCAGTTTCGTGTGCACTCGCTTCGTCGTGGCACGCTAGATCGCTCCCGACGAGTGGTTCTGCGTCGGCTCCGGCGGCAGGTAATCCTGCGGAGGCGTGCCGAGATCGATGGTCAGGCCGGTGCCCGACGGGGAGAACGAGCCCGGCATATTGGCCGACTCGCCATCATCGCCATCGTCGTCAAAGCCCGATCCGGCGCCCGGACCGCCCGCCAGCGACAGGCCCATGTCGGCCAGCTTGCGCTTCACTTCGCGCAGCGAGGTCTTGCCGAAGCTGCGAAGCTGCAGGAGTCGCGATTCATCCCAGCTGATCAATTCGCCAACCGTCTGAATCTTGGCTGATTCGAGGCAGTTGCTCGCCCGCACCGACAGATCGAGCTGATCGATGGGCGTGGCCAGCTTGGCATCGTCCACCACGCCGCCCGGCATGCCGTCCGAATCGCCCCCGCCGCGCCGCGCCGCCAGGCCGCTGCCCAGTTCGGCATACTGCACGAACGGATTGAGGTGCTTGCGCAGGATCTTGGCCGCCTCGACCAGGGCCATGTCGGGTGACAGAGTGCCGTTGGTCCAGATTTCCATGACCAGCCGGTCATAGTTGGTTCGCTGTCCGACGCGCGTGTCTTCTACGCGGAATCGCACGCGGGTGACCGGCGAGTAGACCGAGTCGACCGGAATGGTGCCGATGATCTGCTCGGCCGGCTTGTTCTCTTCGGCGGTGGCATAGCTTCGGCCGCGACCGACGGTCATCTCAATCTCGAAGTCGCCTTCCTGAGTCAGGGTAGCGAGCAACTGATCGGGGTTGATGATGGTGATCGCCGGGTCGGCCTCGATATTCGAAGCCCGAACCTCGACCGACTGGCCCTTCTTGCCCTTGACGGCCACGCGCATGGTCTTGGGCTCATCCGACGAAAGCCGCAGGATGAGCTGCTTGATGTTCAGAATGATTCCGGTGACGTCTTCCTGGACGCCGGGCAGGCTCATGAACTCGTGCTGAGCGCCCTTGATTTTGACATGGGTGACCGCGGCGCCCTCCAGGCTCGAAAGCAGGATGCGGCGCAGGCTGTTGCCCACGGTGGTGCCGAAGCCGCGCTCGAACGGCTCGACCATGAAAAGCCCGTATTTCTCGGTGCTTACGGAATCGTCGCGAACAACGCGCGTCGGCAATTCCAATCCACGCCAACGAATTCGCATTGCGTTATCCTCCAATGCCCCCGACTGCGGGCGAAAAGCGCCCGTTGTCTAATACACCGCGCCGCCGAAACCGGACGCCGCAAACTTCCACTCGCGGCTCGCCCTCGGCGAAAAAACTCTTTACCGACTGCAAAATTCGACGACCAGCTGCTCTTCGACCGGAATCTGCACGTCCTCGCGAGTGGGCAGGTTGGACACCTTGCCCTCGAGGCGCTGCACATCGACATTCAGCCACTGCTGCGGCTGCGGGGCGTTCTCCTGCTCGATGAGGCTCTTGACCATCTTGCGGCTGCCCTCGCGATTGCGCACGCCGACCACGTCGCCGGCCTTGACCAGGTAGCTCGGCCGATTGACCCGAACCCCATTGACGGTGAAGTGGTTGTGCACGATGGAAACGCGGGCCGCCTTGCGCGACGGGGCGAAACCGAGCTTGCAGACCACGTTGTCCAGCCGGCGCTCCAGCAGGGCCATGAGGGCCTCGCCGGTGTTAGCCTTGGAGTGCTGGGCCATTTCAAAGTACTTGCGGAACTGCTTTTCAAACAGACCGTAATAGCGCTTGACCTTCTGCTTCTCGCGAAGGCGCTTGCCATACTCGGTGCCCTTGGCCCGGCGGAATGCCTTGGCCATGCCCGGTGGAAGGCTGCGCTCCTGCTTCTCCATGGGACACTTGGCGCTTTCGCACCGCGCACCCTTGAGCATGAGCTTGATGCCCTCACGCCGACATTGCCTGCAAGACGGTCCCAGATTTCTAGCCATAATTCGATGCCTGTCTACAACTCATTTCACCGTCCTCCCCAGAGAGAGGACGCTACAAATTCTCTAAACGCGTCGCTTCCGGGCCGGCCGGCACCCGTTGTGCGGCAGCGGCGTCACGTCTTCGATCGATTGAATGCGCAGTCCGCCCTGCTGCAGGCCGGAGATCGCCGATTCGCGGCCGCTGCCCGGGCCCATGACCCGCACGTCGACATCGACAATGCCGAATTTTCGCGCCGTGATGGCGGCCTGCTCGGCGGCTCGCTGGGCGGCGAAGGGCGTGCTTTTGCGCGTGCCCTTGAAGCCCACCGTGCCGGCCGATTGCCAGCACAGGGTCTCGCCGTTCAGGTCGGTCACCGTGATCATGGTGTTGTTGAAGGTCGCCTTCACGTGCGCGATCGCTCGCGCCACGTTTCGCCGGACCTTTCGCTTGCCTGTTGTCGCTGTCTTTGCCATGCTTTCCTCAAGCTGCCCACCACTTGGGTGGTGGGTACTGATTGCAACCCACCATCGCCGAGGTGAGTACCGTTACCACACTTATGCCCGCAATTCCTTCACGCCCTTCTTGCCGGCGACCGTCTTCTTCGGTCCCTTGCGCGTTCGCGCATTGGTTCGCGTGCGCTGACCGCGCACCGGCAGGCCGCGGCGATGACGCCAGCCGCGGTAGCATGCAATGTCCTTAAGCCGGGCGATGTTCTGCGTGACCGCGCGGCGAAGCTGACCCTCGACCGTGTAGTTGCGGTCGATAATCGCGGCGATCCGGCTGATTTCGTCTTCAGTCAGATTCTTGGCGCGCACGTTAACGTCGATGTGCGCCTCCTTGAGAATCTGCCCCGCCACGTGCGGGCCGATCCCGTAGATGTAGGTCAACGCAACGACGATCCGCTTGTCGTTGGGAATGTCGATACCGGCAATACGAGGCATCCGTCTTCTCCACGTGTCCGCACGATGGGTGCGAACTCAATACGAAACGATCAACCCTGGCGCTGCTTGTGCCGAGGGTTGGCCGCACAAATCACCCGAATCACGCCGCGCCGCTTCACGAGCTTGCAATGCTCGCAAATCCGTCGCACGCTGCTTCGCACTTTCATCGCCACTGCTCCTCACCGCGGGGGCCGACGCCACTGGCGTCAGCGTCCGTCGGTCAAAATATCTATACCTGTCTGCGTGATCGCCACTGTATGCTCAAAGTGGGCCGACCACTTTCCGTCCTTCGTCACCTGGGGCCAGCCGGTCCAGTCGCCGCTCTTCACCTCGGCCGAACCCTGGTTGACCATCGGCTCGACCGCCAGCACCAGGCCGGGATCGAGACGAAAGTCGCTCTTCAACTGCTTGCGGTCCGAGTAGTTCGGAACTTTCGGCTCTTCGTGCATGTCCTGCCCGATGCCGTGTCCCACGAACTCTCGAACCACCGTGTAGCCGGCGCCCTGCACCTTGGCCTGCATCCGGCTGGCAATCTCGCTCCACATCCGCCCGGGGGCCATTTCGCGAATGGCCAGTTCGAGCGTTTCGTTGGTCACATCCAGCAGTCGGCGAATCTCGGGTCGAATGTTGCCGATGGCCAGGGTCGTCGCGGAATCGCCGCAATAACCACGCAATCGCACGCCGCAATCGACGCTGACGATGTCGCCTTCCTTCAGCACCCGCTCTCCGGGAATGCCGTGCACCACTTGCTCGTTCACGCTGGCGCAAATCGCCGCGGGAAACGGAAACTTGACGCCCTGCGTCTGGACCCCGCGAAACAGGGCCTCGCCGCCGTGCGCCGTGATAATCTCATCCGCGATGCGGCCCAGCTCGCCGGTGGTCACACCAGGCTCCGCCGCCTCGCGCAAGGCGCCCAGCACCTTGTACACAATGCGGCCGGCGGCGCGCATCAATTCAATTTCGCGAGGGCTTTTCAGGATCGGCCTGGATCGCGCCACTCGCGAGTCACTCTCTTTCCGGTCGTCCACAACACCACGCATCATCGGCCGCAGGCCTTCCGTATCGCCGCCGAGACATCATCCATCGCGCCAACGCCGCTGACGCATTGCAGGACGCCTCGCGAACGGTAGTACTTCTCCAGCGGCACGGTCTGGTCGTGGTAGATTCGCAATCGCTGCTGAACCACCACCGGCTCGTCATCCTTACGCCGAACCAGCGGACCCTTGCACCCGTTGCACGTCCCTGCCAGCGCCGGCGGGTTGAACATCTCGTGATACACCTGGCCGTCTGTCGGACAATACCACCGACCGGTCAGGCGTCGCGTCACTTCCGCGTCGTCCACTTCGATGTCAATTACGACATCGATCTTCTTCTTTTGCGCTCCCAGCCGGGCATCCAGCGCTTCGGCCTGGACCACGGTGCGGGGAAAACCATCCAACAAAAATCCCCGCGCCGCCTCCGGTCCCTGGATTCGCCCCATCATCATGGTGAGGATCAAATCGTCGGGGACCAGCACGCCGCGGTCCATGTAATCCTGGGCCTGTTGACCCAGTGCGGTCTTTTCCTTCCGCTCCGCTCGCAGGATATCGCCACTGGACAGGTGAAGGATTCCAAACTCGCCCGCAATGCGAGCGGCTTGCGTGCCCTTTCCAGCGCCCGGCGGACCGAGCAGGACCAAGTTCAAGTATAGGCTCCCTTGATGCGGCCACCGCCGGACTCCCCTAGGAACCCGCCGTAATTCCGCATGATCAAATTCGCCTCAATCCGCTGGACCATGTCCAGACTGACGCTCACGACGATCAGCAATCCGGTGCCACCCAGGAAGGACGAGATCGTGAACGGAATGTCCAACGCCTCGGAAATAACCTGGGGAATCAACGCGATCGCTGCCAGGAACCCGGCGCCCACGAAGGTAATGCGGGTCATCACAGTTTCGAGGTAGTCCGCCGTCCGCTTGCCCGGCCGCAGACCGGGAATAAAGCTGCCATAGTCGCGAAGCTGGTTGGCCATCTCCTTGGGCTGGAACTGAACCGTCGTCCAGAAGTAGGCAAAGAAATAGACCAGTGCGATATAGCACGCGGCATAGAGGAAGCCGGAGCTGTGCAATTCCATCGCCAGCACGCCGAGCCACATCTGGCTGGGCATCAGCCGGTTCAGCCAGTCGAAGAACAGGCTGGGGAAAATCAGCAAACTGCTCGCGAAAATGATCGGCATGACGCCGCCGTGATTCACTCGAAGCGGCAGGTACTGGCGCTGACCACCATAGACGCGGCGGCCGCGGGTCTGCTTGGCCTGCTGAATCGGAATGCGCCGCTGGCCCTGGGTGATCAGGATCGACCCGGCCACGACGCCGACGAAGGCGACCAGCAGGAACAGGATCTTCAGCGGGCCGTACTTGGCGTCGCCGGTGACGTCGAATGAGGAATCGCGAATGACTTCAAAGACGGCGTGGGGCATGCGCGAAAGAATGCCCGCCATGATAATGAGGCTGATGCCATTGCCGATGCCATACTCGTCGATCTGCTCGCCGAGCCACATCAGGAAGACGGTGCCCGCGGTCATGCCGACAATACCAACCGTCCAGAACGACAATGTGTTCATGAACTGATTGCGCCAATCGGAGTAGTCTGCGTACACCAGATTCTGGCCGGAGATGTACTTCAGCCAGAACATCGACTGAATGACGCAGATGATGACCGTGAGGTAACGCGTGTATTCCTGAATCTTCTTGCGACCGGCATCGCCCTCTTTTTGCAGTCGCTCGAGGGTCGGCACGACCGTGGCCAGCAATTGCAGAATAATGGAGGCCGAGATGTATGGCATGATGCCCAGGCCGAAAAGCGTGCTCTGGTGCAGGCTTCCGCCGGTAAAGATCGCGAAGTAATCGCTCAGCCGGTCAATGCCGCCGCCGCTCGACGATTCGAAGTGCTTGGTCAGCGACTCCTGATCGACCCCGGGCAGAGCGATGTAAAATCCGATCCGATAGACCGCGAGGAGTCCGAGCGTGAACAGAATCTTGTTCCGCAGCTCGCGGACTTTGAAGATGTTGAGAAACGCCTTGATCATACGCCTGACTCAATGAATTGAGTGCTGACTCGAACCCGTTTTTACAGCCGTCTATTCTTCCTTCGGCTGTCCCTTGGAAGCCTTGGGCTTCTTTTCGCCGCCCTCATCGCCGCCGGACTTTTCAGCCTTCGGGGCCTTTTCGGGCTTGGCGGCCTTCTTGCCCTTGGCCTTCTCGCCGCCTTCCGCTTCGCCTTCGGGGCCCTTCACCGGCTTCTCCGGCGGCCTCTTAACAAATTTCTTCTTGGGCTGCGGGCCGAGCTTGGTAATCGTGCAGCCGGCGCCGGCGAGCTTCTTCTCCGCCTCGGCGCTGAATCGCTGAGCCTGGACGGTGAGCTTCTTCTTGATCTCGCCATCGCCCAGGATCTTCACGGGCCGGCTCTGATCGTTGATCAGTCCTTCGACGAACAACGTTGCCGCATTCACGTTCGCACCGTTGTCAAATCGGGCTTCCAGGTCGCTCACATTGACGACCTGATACTCGGTGCGGAAATGGAAATTGTTAAAACCAACCTTGGGAATGCGGCGGAAGAACGGAAACGCGCCGCCCTCAGACGGAAAGCGATTCCGATGTCCGGCGCGAGCGCCCGCGCCTTTGGTGCCGCGGCCGCTGGTCTTGCCCCAGCCGCCGCCCTCGCCTCGTCCCACACGCTTCCTTGGCGGAGTAGGCCGAGCGCGACCTGTTATTTCCGTAATGTTCATCGCCTGCATCCCAACTTCGACTTACGTCATTTTGAAGGGCGCCGGCGTGATCACACGGCCGCGCCCCAGCAATTCCTAACTTGCCGCCAGCGCCACGCCGCGTAGCTTTTCGACCGATTCGCGATCGCGAAGTTCCATTAACGCATTCATGGTCGCCTTCACGAGGTTCTTCGGGCTGGTCGACCCGTAGGCCTTGGTCAGGCAATCCTTCACACCGGCCAGTTCCAGCACGGCGCGAACACTCGAACCCGCAATAACGCCGGTTCCCTGGCTGGCCGGAATCAGCTTCACCCGGCTGGCCCCGAACGATCCCATGATCGTGTGAGGTATGGTCGAACCCGAAAGGCGAATCTTGTTGATGGAGCGGCTCGCGTGCTTGCGCCCCTTGTCCACGGCGTTCGGCACTTCGTTGGCCTTGGCATAACCCATGCCGACGCTGCCGTTGCGATCGCCCACGACGACCAGCGCCGCAAAGCTGAACCGGCGTCCGCCCTTGACCACCTTGGCGCACCGATACACCTTCACCACGTTGTCGTCCATCCCGGAACCGTCGTCGCGGTCGCGCCGGTCGCGCGATTCGCGTCCTTCACGAGGTTCGCGTGAATCGCGTGACTCGCGCGGTTGTCTTTGCTCTGAGGGTCTGTCCGCCATTTTTTCTACCTGTCTAATAAGTCAGGCCGGTCCATTCGCCGGTCCTTAGAACTCCAAACCTGTCTTCCGTGCCGCCTCGGCCAGGGCCTTGATTCGGCCGTGATAGCGGAAGCAACCCCGATCGAACGCCGCCTTGCGCACGCCCTTCATCCGGGCCTGCTCAGCCAGCTGCTGTCCGACGGCCGCGGCCGCGGCGCAGTTGCTGCCGTTCTTGACCGGCGCGGCGCCCTTCACCTTGGTGCTCGCCGCCGCGAGGGTCGTGCCGGTCGAGTCGTCGATCAACTGAGCGTAAATGTGCTTCAGACTGCGAAACACGCTCAGGCGCGGACGCTCGGGTGTGCCGAATAGTGTGCCGCGCACACGCTTGGCGCGATGGTCGCGCCGCTGCAATTTTCGTTTCTGTGCATTCATGGCCGTACTCTTTAACCCGAACCCGTGGATCAACCGCCGCCGGCGCCGGCAAACGCCTTGCCGGCCTTCCGCTTGATCTGTTCACCGAGGAAGCGCACGCCCTTGCCCTTGTAAGGCTCTGGCTGGCGCGAATCCTTGATCAAGCGGGCGAATTGTCCCACGACCTGCTTGTCGATTCCCGAGACGCCCAGCTTGGCGGGATTCTCATCACCGCGGGTCTGGGCCACTTCGATATCCACCTTGATGCCGGCGGGGATGGGCAACACCACCGCGTTGGCGTATCCGACATTCAACTCGAGGTTCTTGCCCTTGACGGCACAGCCGAAGCCGGTGCCGTAGATTTCCATCTTCTTCTCGTAGCCCTGAGTCACGCCGACCACCATGTTATTGATGAGGGCGCGCGTCGTCCCGTGCATTGCCCGCTGAATGGCCGTGTCGCTGGAGCGCTCGATCACCACGGCATTGGCGCCGGCGTCGTGCTTGACCTTCACCGTCGGAGCGTGCTCCCAGGTGAGCGTGCCCTTCGGGCCGGTGATGCTGACCTTGCGACCGGCCAGCGCGAACTTCACGCCGGACGGCAGGGCCACGGGTTTTTTACCAATTCGAGACATCTGTCACCTTCGTCGCAAACGACCGCCGGACATCGCCGGCGATTAATGCACCGTGCAAATCAACTCGCCGCCCACGTTGCTCTCGCGGCACTGCCGGTCGCTCATCACGCCGCGGCGGGTCGAGAGAACCGCGATTCCCATGCCGTTGAGCACCGGCGGAATCTCATCGCTGCCGACATAGCGGCGGCAGCCCACCTTGCTCATGCGGTCCAATGCGTTGAGCACCCGCTCGCCGCGCGGACCATACTTGAGCGTCAATCGAAGGAAGCCCTGGTTGGCGTCGTCGATCGACTCGACATTCGCCAGGTAACCCTCGGCCTTCAATACGTTGCAGATCGCCAGCTTCACCTTGCTGCGCGGGACCTTGACGGTCGCGGCGCGGTTCTGCGTGGCATTCCGCAGGCGGGTCAACAGGTCGGCAATCGGATCAGTCCACATAGTCAAACAACCTCATATCAACCTATTACCAGCTTGCCTTCTGCACGCCCGGGATCTTTCCTTCCAGCGCCAGTTTGCGGAAGCAAAGCCGGCACAGGTGAAACTTGCGATAAACCGCCCGGCTGCGTCCGCAGATTTCGCAGCGCGTGTAGCCCCGAGTCGAAAACTTGGGCTTCTTCTTGACCTTGATCATCCAGCATTTTCTTGCCATGCGCCGCTTTCGTCTCCAGTTATGCCGCCGTGTCCTTCTCGTCGCGCCGCAGGGGAAGGCCCATCAGCTGCAGCAGTTTGCGGGCGTCCGAATCGCTGCGGGCGCTCGTCACCATGGTGATGTTCAAGCCCTGCTGAAACTCGACCTTGTCCGCCTCGACCTCGGGAAACACAGTCTGCTCGGTCACACCCATGTTGTAGTTGCCGCGTCCGTCAAAACCCTTTGGGTTGAGGCCGCGGAAGTCGCGAATACGGGGAATCACGACATTGATCAAACGATCTAGAAACTCGTACATCCGCGCGCCACGGAGCGTGACCTTCAGGCCGGTCTCCATGTCCTTGCGGACCTTGAAGTTTGAAACGCTCTTCTTCGCCCGGCAGATGATCGGCGCCTGTCCGGCGATGACCATCAGCTCGCGGCGGGCCGAGTCGATCCGCTTCTTGCCGCCCTCATTCACGGCCTTGCCCAGGCCCATGGACAGCACGATCTTCTGCAACTGCGGGATCGCCATGCGGTTGGGCTGATTCAGATCCTTCTGGAGCTGAGGCAGCACCGTCGTCTTGTATTTTTCAAGCAAGCGTGCCATGTCTAAAACCATCCCGGCGGATCATTCTGCCGCCGACTACTTCGCCCGAATCTCGTCCAGCACCGTGCCACCCTTGGTGACGCGCTTCTTCTCAGTTACTTTCCCAGCCGAATCGCGCACCACATCGAATCGAATCCGCGCGCCTCGACCCGTCTTCGGATCGACCGGCAGCACGTTGGAAACGTGCAGCGGGGCTTCCTTGCGGATGCGACCGCCCTGCGGGTTTCGCCGCGTGGGCCGCAGGTGACGATAGACCAGGTTGACGCCCTCGATGACCACCATGTCGCGCTTCGGGATGACCCGCAGCACGCGGCCCTGCTGGCCCCGGTGCTCACCGGAAATGACCTCGACCCGGTCGTCTTTTCTTACCTTCGCCGACATATCCTTCATCCATTCATCCGGGGCCCCGCGCTCGCGGGCCGCCGATTATTACGCCTGTCGTCAAACCACCTCGGTCGCCAGCGAGATGATCTTCATGAAGCCCTTGTCGCGCAGCTCGCGGGCCACGGCCCCGAAGATGCGCGTGCCCTTGGGGTTCTGCTCGTCGTCGATGATCACCGCGGCATTGGTGTCGAACCGCACATAGCTGCCGTCGGGCCGGGGCACGGGATACTTGGTCCGCACCACCACGCACTTGACCTTGCGCCGCGTGCTCCGCTCCTTGCGGTTCGAGCCCACCAGGTATTCGCTGTTGGGCAGGGCTTTCTTCACCGCGCAGATCACGATGTCGCCGACGCTGGCCGTGCGGCGGGTGTATCGCCCGCGGCCGGTCGAGCCGCCGATCACACGGATCACCATGGCGCGCTTCGCGCCGGTGTTGTCCGTGATGTCTACATACGTCTGTTGCTGAATCATCGCTCGCTTCACCTGCCGGCCGGGCCGGCCAAAGGGCTGCTGCCTTCGACTACTCTTCGCCGCCGCGGCGGATCACCCGGACAAGCCGGAAATTCTTGGTCTTGCTGATCGGCCGGCACTCCATCACTTCAACCTGATCGCCGACCTTCGCTTCATTCTTCTCATCGTGGGCCTGCAGCGAGCCGGTACGGAGCTGATACTTGCCGTACTTGGGGTGCTTCATCCGCCGCTCGATCCGCACGGTGATCGTCTTCATCCGCTTCGACGACGAAACCACACCCACGCGGGTCCGGCGTAGCATGCGTGCACTGTCGTCTTTTTTCATCTCTGCCATCGTGTCCACCATTGATGCCGGACGCATTCGCCGGTCATGCCTTCATCAGCCGCCGGCTTTGGCGGTTCCGACCGATTCAATGTGATACTGCTTCTGCTCAATGTCCTTCTCGCCGCGCTCGTTCATGACGGTGAAGACGCGGGCGATGTCCTTCTTGGTCTTGCCGATCCGCGTGGCGTCCTCGAGCTTCTCGGTGACGGCCTGGCTGCGAAGATCGAAGAGGTGCCGCCGGAGCCGGTCCAGCTCCATGTGCAGCTCTTCAGTCTTCATGTCTCGATACGATCCGATCCGCTTCATGGCAGTCTGTCTCGTTATTACCTTCCCACCACTTGCGTGGCGGGTCCTGATTTAGAACGCATGCCGCCGCTTTACGAAGCGGCACCGATAAGGCATCTTGTGGGCCACGCGCGACAGCGCCACCCGGGCCACTGTTTCGTCCACGCCCGCCAATTCGAACAGCACCGTGCCGGGCTTGACCACTGCTACCCAGTGGTCCGGCTCGCCCTTGCCCTTACCCATTCGGGTTTCGAGCGGCTTGGACGACACGCTGCGATGCGGAAAGATGCGGATGAACACGCGGCCTTCACGCTGCATGAAGTGCGACGCCGCCATACGACCGGCCTCGATCTGCCGGGCCGTGATGCGTCCGCCTTCAAGCACCTGAATGCCGAAGTCGCCATACGCCACATAGTTTCCGCGCGTCGCGTTGCCCTTGACGCACATCTTGTGGTGCTTTCGATATTTGACTCTCGCCGGCATCATCGACATGGCGAAGTCACCGTCCCTTTCTCACTCAAACCGCCGGAGTTCGTCGCTCCGGAAAAAACAATCAATTCACTCGAACCGCTATTACAGCCGGCGTCGCCGCTGCGGCCGCTCCGGCGGGCGATCCTCTTCGCTGATCTCCGCGCCATACCGGCCCTTGTACAGCCAGACGCGGATGCCCAGCGCGCCATAGGTCGTGTGGGCCTCGGCAAAGCCGTAGTCCACATGGGCCTGCAGCGTGTGCAGCGGAATCGAGCCGGTCTTCTGCGTCTCGGTGCGGGACATTTCGGCCCCGCCCAATCGACCGCTGCAAATAATCTTGACTCCGAGCGCGCCTGAAGCCATCGAGGCGTCGCAGCGCATCTTCATCACCCGGCGGAAGCTCTGTCGCTTTTTCAGTTGCTCCGCGACGGCCAGGGCGATCATCTGCGCGTCGAGGTCCGGGTTCTTGATTTCCTTGATCTCCACGCTCACCTTGCGGTCGATCAGATCTTCAAGCTGCTCCTTCATCTTGTCGACTTCGGCGCCCTTCGGACCGATCACCATGCCTGGTCGGGCTGTCGACAAGCGAACTTTCACTTCGTTGCGCGTCCGCTCGATCTCAACCTTGGAGCATCCGGCGAACGGCGGCTCCTTGTTGAGCTTGCGTTCGAGCATCTTGCGGATCTTCTGGTCTTCGATGAGGAATTCGCCGTAAGCGCTCTTGGGCGCAAACCAGCGCGAGCGCCAATCCTCGGTAATACCGACCCGGAAGCCGACTGGATGAACCTTTTGTCCCATATCCGCCTACTTTTTGACTTTGCCCCGCGGGCCTTCGGCCACGCTCACCACAATGTGACTCGTCCGCTTCAGTATCGGATGTGCCCGGCCGCGATCCTTCGGCTGAAACCGCTTGATCGTCGGGCCTTCATCCACCCGGGCCTCGTGCACATACAGCTTGCGCACATCGGCTTCCTTCTCATCCGCGTCCGCCATGGCCGCACGAAGTACTTTGTCCACCAGCACGCTGCCGCGCTTCTTGGTGAACTTCAGCAGGTCCAGCGCTTCGCTGACCGGTCGGTCGGCGATCAACTGGGTCACCAGCCGCGCCTTGCGCGGGCTGATGCGTGCGTACCTGTGTGTCGATTTCCAGAGCGCCATCGCCCGGGTCTCCATCTCAATTGACTACTTCGCAGCCGGAGCGCCCGCTGCCGCTTCCTTCTTGATGCCCGAGTGGCCACGCCACGTGCGGGTCAGCGAAAATTCGCCCAGCTTGTGGCCCACCATGTCCTCGGTCACCATCACCAGTTTGAACACCTTGCCGTTGTGAACCTCGAACTTGCGGCCGACGAACTCCGGCGGAATGGTACACTTCCGCGAGTAGGTCTTGATGGCCTCGTAGCTGTTCTCACGAATGGAGCGCTCGACCTTTTCGTAAAGGCGAGGATCCACGTAAGGTCCTTTTTTTAGGCTGCGTCCCATGACCGAATCCTGATATCGTCTTGCGTCAACATCGCCGCATTCATCCGCGGCGAACTCAAATCCTAGTTACGCCGTTTCAACTTCACTTCGCCGTACCGCTTGCTCCAGCGTCGTCGCAGGATGCGCCGATTGGAGTTCTTTCGCGGGTTGCGCGTCCGGCCGCCCTTGGCCAGCACGCCGGTCGGGCTGCACGGATGGCGACCGCCGCCGCTTCGTCCTTCGCCACCACCCATCGGGTGGGCAACCGGGTTCTGCGAGGTGCCGCGGTTGTGCGGGCGGCGACCCTTGTAGCGGGTTCGTCCGGCCTTGCCCCACGAAATATTCTTGTAGTCGGTGTTGCCGAGCTGGCCGATGGTCGCGCGGCACTCAACGCGAACCTGCCGCATTTCACCCGACGGCATCAGCAGGGTCGCCCAGTCGCCCTCGCGAGCAACGAGCCGCGCCTGACCACCGGCGGCTCGCACCATCTTGCCGCCCTGGCCGGCGGTCATCTCGACGTTGTGCACCGAGAGGCCGACCGGAATCTTCTGCAATGGCATGGCGTTGCCCATCTTGGGCTCAACTTCCTTGCCGCTCTCAATCGTGTCGCCCTTCTTCATGCCGTTGGGGGCGAGGATGTATCGAAGCTCGCCATCGGCGTACTTCACCAGGGCGATAAACACGTTGCGGTTCGGGTCGTACTCAATGCCGTCGACCGTGCCGATCACGTTGTCCTTGTCGCGCTTGAAGTCGATCACGCGGTAGAGCTTCTTGTGACCGCCGCCGCGGAACCGCGACGTGGTGAAGCCCTGATTATTTCGTCCGCCGGTCTTGACCAGCTTCTGCGTGAGCGACTTCGCCGGGCGCTTGCGGCCCTTCACTGTCAGCTCAGCGAAATCGTTCACGCTGCTCTGGCGGCGACCCGGCGTGGTCTTCTTGTAGATTCGAATGCCCATGGCACGCTTACCTCGCGGCGGCCGCGAATCTTCGCGACCGACCGACTAACCTCAAAACAGATCGATGTGGAATTCCGGCTTCAAGATCACCACGGCCTTCTTCCAGTGCCGCGTGGTTCCAGTCTTGAACTTGTATCGCCGCTCCTTGCCTTTTCGCATGCTGGTGCGGACGTTTTCCACCTTCACGTTGTAAATCTTCTCGACGGCGCTGCGGATCTCGATCTTGTTCGCCTCGGGATGAACCTCGAAGCTGTACGCCCCGCCACGGCCGGGCCGCGTGCGCGTCGCCGCATGCTGCTGCTTGCTCTGATGCGTCACCTGCTCGGTCACCAGCGGCCGCCGGATAATGTGGTAGATGTCCATCTCGTTCGTCCTGTCATCGCCCTGAGGCGGCAACGATTACTTCTCAACTCCGGGTCGTCCGGCGGTCTCCGGGTCACTCATCAGCGACTTGAACGCCTCGGGGGTAAACACGAGGCGCGGGTGCCGCAAAATGTCATATGCACTCAATTCCCAAACCGGCTTCAACACGGTCTTGGGAATGTTGCGTCCGCTCTTGATCATGTTGGTGTCCTGGCCCATCGTGGCCACGACGACGCCGCCGCCGGCGTTGATCGCCTTCAACACCTTGGCGAAGTCCTTCGTCTTCGGCGTCGCAAACGCGAGTCCGCTTACGATCATGGCTGAGCCGCTCTTGGCCTTGGCCAGGACGGCCGAGTTTCGCGCCAGCCGCCGCATTCGCCGCGGCAGATCCTGGTGGAAGTCGCGATTGATCTTGGCAAAGGCGCGACCGCCGCCGCGACGCACCGGTGTGCGAATCGGACCGGAGCGGGCACGACCGGTGCCCTTCTGGCGATACAGCTTGCGCGTCGAGCCCGCGACCATGCCGCGGCTCTTGGTGCCCACGGTGCCGAGGCGCTGATTGGCGCGATGCGCCACGACCGCCTGCTTGAGCAGCTCGTAGCGGATCTTGCCGCCGAGCACCGCTTCATCAAGCGACTCGCTGCCGATCTTCTGGCCCGTTGCATTCAGGACCGGTATTTCCAACATGACGCTGCCCAATCAACAAAAAAGGCCGCCGATCCCCTCTCGGAGATCGATCGCGGCCTAGCCCTTTGTCTTCGCTTTCGACACCATCAGGTAACCGCCGGTCGGTCCCGGAACGGCGCCCTTGATGACCAATAGATTTCGCTCTTTGTCTACCGAAACGACCTTGAGATTTCGAACCGTCACCCGCTCGTCGCCCATGTGGCCGGCCATCTTCTTGCCCTTCTTGATACAACGGCCGTGACCGCGGTTGCCGCCGGCGCCGATGCCGCCCGCCGACCGGTGCTTGCGCTCGGTGCCGTGCGAGGCCTCCTGGCCGGCGAAGTGCCAGCGCTTCATGACGCCCTGAAAGCCCTTGCCGATCGAGGTTCCGACCACATCGACGAACTTGACGTTCTGCTCTTCGAACATCTCGACGGTGACCATCTCGCCGGGCTTGCGCTCGGTCGCGGCATCCTGGCGAAACTCGCGGATAAACTTCTGCGGCGTTGCGCCGGCCTTGCGTGCATGGCCGATCTGCGGAATGGTCGCGCGGCTCGGCTTGCACTTGTTGAAGCCGATCTGCACGGACTCGTATCCGTCAGTCTCGGTGGTCTTGACCTGGAGAATCGGACATGGACCCGCCTCGACCAGCGTGACCGGAACGATCACGCCGTTTTCGTCGAAGACGCGCGTCATGCCAACTTTTCGACCCAGTATTGCTGCGTTCATAAGCTAGCGTCTAAAAAGACAACCCTACCGCTCGTCCGCCGCGCCTTATGCGACGGATCACCGCGCGATCACGCTCACGCGTACTTCCGCTTGTTGTAAAAGGGTTCGCAAGGATCGAGACAGAGGAACGGGCGACAGACAACATCGCCGGTTCTTGAGCTACGCCTTGATCTTGACGAACACGCCTGCCGGCACAACCAGCCGGTTCAACGCCTCGACCGTCCGGGCCGTCGGCTCGAAGATGTCGATCACGCGCTTGTGCGTGCGCATCTCGAACTGCTCGCGGCTCTTCTTATCGACGTGAGGCGATCTCAACACCGTGTACCGCTCGATGCGGGTCGGCAGCGGAATCGGGCCGCGCACGCGAGCATTGGTTCGCTTCGCATGCTCCACGATCTCGCGCGCCGAGGCATCCAGAGGCTGATGGTCGTATGCTTCCATCCGAATTCTGATTCGATCCATCGCCACCGGGCACCGTCTCCTCGCAGCGTTCGACACACCTGCTTTCGCTCCCCGCTGGAGCGTCGCAGCCCGGCAATGATAATGTCGTTGTTTTCAGTGTCAAGCGGCGTGCCAACGGAATTGTTGCAATTGCACAAATTCTCGCCATTTTGAGGCGTGTTTTTGCATAACCACATATAAATCTTGAACTTAGGACAGCAAGGCCGGAATCCCGGCGGGCGTTCCGCTCGCCCTCAAAGTACGCTATCGTTCCCCTTTCGTAGGAAAACTGATTTTTCAATCCCTTAACGGACTCCTTTCAATGATCAAACGCCTGTTCATTTGGACCGCCGTCTTCGGCCTGTTCACAACCCTTCAGTTTGGTTGCTCACAGGGCTATCGCATCACCGCCGACATGCGCCCCGCGACGGAATGGCCCGCCGCCGAATCGAAAATATTGACAAACGTCATACAGCTCACCTCCCCTTCCATGGGACTCGACAAGTCCGGCGAGTCCTACTTCTCTCCCGATGGACGCAAGATCATCTTTCAGGCTTATCCCAAGGGTAAGACCCGGTATCAAATGTTTACGCTTGACTTGAATGCCGATGGCACGCCGATTCGCGAATCGCTCAGGCAGGTCAGCCCTGGCGGCGGCGCCTGCACCTGTGGCTTTTTCCGCCCCGACGGCCGCGGCATCATCTTTGGATCGAGTTATCTCAATCCCGACATGCCGAACCCCAATCAATATCATCGCACCGGCAGCAATTACACCTGGGAGATGCCCGGCGGCATGGACATCATCGCCGCCAATGTCGACGGCTCGAACCCGCGTCAATTAACGCGGGTGAAGGGCTATGACGCCGAGTGTGGATTCAGCCCCGATGGCACGAAGATCGTGTTCACCAGCGATCGCGGGGGAAATGCAGACCTCTATGTGATGAACGCGGACGGCTCAGACGTGCGTCAACTTACGAAGAAGGCCGGCTACGACGGCGGGCCGTTCTTCTCGCCCGATGGCAAGCGCATCATCTTCCGCTCCGACCGCAAGGGCGACGATCACCTGCAGCTCTTTGTCATGAACGCCGATGGCTCCGGCGAGCGGCAGCTCACGCAACACGGTTCCGTGGTCAACTGGGCCCCCTTCTGGCTGCCCAACAGCCAGAGCGTGGTGTACGCCACCAGCATCCACGGACACTACAACTACGAAGTTTATCTGCTTAATATCGACACGGGTAAGAATCAGCGTGTCACCTTTCACAACGGCTTCGACGGCCTGCCGGTCGTCAGCGCCGACGGTAAACGGATGATCTGGACCAGCCAGCGCGGACCTGACACGACCAGCCAGATCTTCCTGGCGGATTTCAAGACGCCGGCGGGTTTCTGAAACCGCGCTCCATTACTCGAGGACGAAAACGGCGTGGATCTCGCTGCGAATTTGAATTGGCCGAAGCTGATCAATCGTGGTGCGACGCGGATCGGGTGGAAAATCATCGGCGAACTTCGCCTTGCCCTCGCCGAACATGTTCTCCATGCTTGATTGGTATTTCTCCATCTGCGAGAACATGGACTCGGGCCCGCCGCCGAAGTTCGAGAGCGTCTGCAGGGCCCCGAGCTTGTGGCCTGCGGCATTCGCCATTTCCTCCGCCAGCCTTCTGGCATCCGCAAAGGCAGCCTTTCGTAAATCGGCCCACTCCGCATCGCTTGCCTGGTAGATGAAGTCGTAGGCCGGCCCCGCATCCAACTGCATCTGCGACTTCCCCTCGCCCGCGGTTTTCTTGCCGTCGTCGTCCTTGGATTTGTCTTCCTCGTCGGCCTCTTCCTCGTCCTCTTCATCTGACTTGGCCTTGCCGCGGTCGATCAACTCAAGTTGTCGCAGTTGCTCTTCGATGGTGTCAAGCTGTCGCAGCCGATCCGACGGCGCCGCGTTCATTGGCCAGACCAGCGATACTTCGAAGGCCAGCCGCTGCGTCCGCTTCTCATCGCTGTCGTCCTTTTTCTGTCCGCCCGCCATGGCCACGGCCATCATGCGCGCCTGAAACGACTGGCCCGATTCGGATTGCTGCACCACGTCGCCCATGCGAAACTCGGGCTTGTGCTCCTTGAGCGCATTCACCCGCGCTTCAATCGCTTTTCGATCAGCGTCTAGCTTTCCGAGGGCTGACTGCACGGTCTTGCCCGTGGCCACCACGCGAAAGCGCACCCGCACATAAGTCGGCGCGACCTGCTTCACGGCGACGCCCTGAGCGGAGACCGTGGCAACCTCATCGGCGGCGTATGACGGCGCGGCCGCGCAAGCCGTAACAAGAATGGCAGTCCAACAATAAATAGCCGTGTCTATTTTTCGCATGGCCTTGCTCCAATCGCGTGAATATTGGGGCGCGAGCAATCATACTCTGCTGGCGCTTCAGGCTGCCAACCAAGTGATGCCATTGTAAAGAATACGATTGTAGCCCTGAATCAGCGGCCGAATTTCGACGGATCCAGGCTGTCCAGGCCGTTGCTCCAGCCGAGGGTGATGCCGCCACGGCGCTTTTCCGATTTCTCGGCCCGCTTCTTGGCCTCGGCCGCCACGGCGGCGCGCTTCGCGGCCATCTCGGCCATTTCCTCGGGCGTCGGCATTCTCGGCGGCGTCTTCATCGACAGCTTGATCCGCTGATTCTCCCGGTCCACGCCCAGCACGCGCACTTCCACTTCCTGCCCCGGCTTGACCTTGTCGGTCACGGCCCGGATGCGCTCGTCGGCCAGTTCGGAAATATGGATCAGACCGTCGATGCCTTCTTCAAGCTCGACGAATGCGCCAAACTCAGTGGTGCGAACCACCTTGCCCTTGATCATGGCGCCCGAGGGGTACTTCTCCTCGGCGACCGACCACGGGTCCTGGGTGAGCTGCTTGAGACCCAGCGAGATGCGCTGCTTGTCAGGTTCGACGCTCAGGATGGACACCTGCACGACGTCGCCTTCCTTGACGATTTCAGACGGATGTCGCACCCGGCGGGTCCAGCTCAATTCGCTGATTGGCAGAAGCCCGTCCACGCCCGGCTCCAGCTCGACGAAAGCGCCGAACGGCTGCAAGCGCACCACGCGTCCGCTGACCTTTTCGTTGACCTTGTACTTTTCCGCCACGCGGGTCCACGGATTGGCCGTCGCACCCTTGAGGCTCAGCGAGATCTTCTTCTTGGCCTGATCGAGCTTGATGACCTTGACTTCGACCTCATCGCCGACCTTGACGATGTCCTCGGGCTTGTTGACCCGGCCCCAGCTCATGTCGCTGATGTGCAGCAGCCCATCGACTCCGCCGATGTTCACGAACGCGCCATACTCAGTCACGCTGCGAACCGTGCCGTGGCAGATCTGCCCCACCGCGATCTCCGTGAAGGCCTTCTCCTTGGCCTCGGCCTCCTCGCGCATCAGCACCTTGCGGCGCGACAGCACGATGTTGCCGTCGAGCTTGTCGAACTTGGTGACCTCGGCCTTCACCCGCTTGCCGATCAGGTCGGAGATGTCCTTCATGAAATGGAGATCGACCTGACTGGCGGGTATGAAACCGCGGAGGCCCTCGATGTCCATGTCGAGGCCGCCCTTGTTCATGCCGGTGATGAGGCCTTCAACCAGGAGGCCTGGCTGAATGTCGCGCATGATCGCGGCCTGCTTGGCCTTCTTGCGCGACACGTTGATCAGTCCGCTTGTCGCGCTGCCTTCGAGAATGAGCACTTCGATCGGCGCGCCGACCTCATAATGCTCGTCCTTGCCGAACTCGGCCCGCGACATCACGCCAAGGCTCTTGCCGCCGAAGTCGATCAGCACGTCCTCCGTGCCGATGTTGGCCACGCGACC
>CAYXEY010000021.1:19529-21534 GCA_964464105.1 uncultured Planctomycetaceae bacterium | reverse complement strand
ACGTTGTCATACCCGGTCGTGCCTCGACCCTTGAACGGCATGCCCATCATTTCGCTGGACATATCGCACTGAATGAACTTGCCGTCCATCAGGCCGGTGACGGTCTCGCTACACTCGCTCTTGGTCGGCTCGGTCATTTCCGGGCTCATCCACATTTGCGTTGAGCCCTTCCAATTGCCGACCATCTTCTGCAGCCATGCGTGGTTCTTGCCGGGCATGCCTGCTTCCATGCATGCCTGCATGTGAGCGGGATCCATTCCGGGGACCTTCATCTCCGGCTGGCCTTTGCCATTGGCCGGCTTGTCATCCGCGACGGCGAAGGTGCCGGCCAGAAGGGCGGCAGTGGCGACAAAGGCAATGGCGACGAGGGGTTTGCGGCTGCTGAACATCTTCTACTTCTCCTGGGTTTTCTGTCCTCCCGTCGCCCAACACAGGCGATGCGGGTGTGAACGCGTTTGGTTTGAATGCTCGATCAAGCGCCAAGTTTCATCCAGCTTGGGCATGCCGTTCAATTCACCGGCAGGGCGGCATCCATGCTGAAAAAACCATCCAAGTTGGCGTGCGTATGGCTAAGAGAATGCCGCAGGCCGAATCGGATGTCAAGGGATTTTGTTCGTATTTTGTTCGGTATTCATAACCTCTGATTTCACAAGGGATTCCGTCATGAAATACATGGTCTTGGAGCGGTTTCGTCCGGGGGCGGCCCAGGAGATCTACCGACGTTTCGCGGAAAAGGGCCGCATGATGCCGGATGGCTTGAATTACGTGGAGAGCTGGATCGTCGACGACTTGTCGATGTGCTATCAGTTGATGGAGACGGATGACTTCACGAAGTTTTCGGAGTGGACGCGCAACTGGGATGACCTGGCGGATTTCGAAATCGTGCCGGTGCTGTCATCGGCAGAAGCGCGGGCCAGGGCATTGGGATGAGTCTGATTCCTCGCTGCTGCTGTGGCCGATTCGGGAAATCGATGTAAGTTACAATTGGCTGCAAAGCCATCGACTCTCTCAGGACATTCGATAGAAGTGCTGCCGCCTCCCCAACGCACGATGCACCATAGACTAATCAATACAGGAGCCATGCCCATGGTCACGCGGACGTCGACGCACGCACTTGTTCGTTTCGGGTTTGCTTTGATCGCGGCAGTCCTCATTACTTCCATGTCGGCAAATGCCGATGAGAAGCTGCCTGCCTTGGCGCCGGCCCCTCAAGCGGCTCTTCCGCCCCAGCTTCCATGCAAAGTGGATCTCACAAATCCTGGAAACCTGAAAGACATTCTGTCAAACGCACTTTCGCGCGGATTCAAACTTCCGAGGCGGGACGTCGTGCTTTTTCTCGATGGAGCCCAGGCCAGGTATAAGACCGGTGCGGAGCTCATGAAGGCCGCGGCTACTCAATTCAAGCTGACTGAGGAAGCGCTCAAGGCGAAGGTTGAAAAATACAAGCACTGCAATTGCCAGCATCCGGCGCCAAGCGGCTTGCACATGCGACTCCAGGTTGATCCGCAGCCTCACCCCGACTGCGACATTGACCTCGAACAATCCGGAACCATGAGCGACGTACTGTCGAATGCGCTCTTGCTTGGACGCAAGATCCCGCAGAGTGAAGTCAGAGGGTTTCTCGACGGCGCGAGCGACAGGTTTGAAGACGGTCCGGAAGTCTTTAAGGCATTCGCCGCGCACTTCAAACTGTCCGAAGAGGAGCTGGCCGCCGAGGCTGCAAAGTTCAAGCATTGCAACTGCAAGCACGCCGGCGGCGGGGCGGTCAAGGACGCAGACACGCCGCTCGTCGATGACGGCGCACCGATTTCGACGTTCGCAAAGGATGTAACATTGCACGTCGTGTTGCACGAGATGGGCCACGCCCTTGTCCGCGAGTTTGATCTCCCCGTGCTCGCGAACGAAGAGACCATGGCCGATGCGTTTGCGACATACTACCTCACCACCTACATGCCCGATCGCGCTGTGGACGTACTCAAAGCCCGGGCCACGTCGTGGATGATCG
>CAYXEY010000021.1:3790-19519 GCA_964464105.1 uncultured Planctomycetaceae bacterium | reverse complement strand
GCGGAATCGCCCGGGCGGGACTGGACCGGCGAGCACGATCACGACGGACGCCGGGCCAATCAGATCGCGGCGCTAGCCGTGGCGGCCGACCCCGTGAAGTTCAAGCCGGTGGCCGATGTGGTCAAGATGTCGGCTGAGGACATTGAGGATGCAGTTGATTATGGCGGCGAGATTCACCGCTCGTGGCGCCGGGTGCTCGCGCCACTCTGGATGCCGCAGGGGGTTGAATCAAAGGAAGCAAAAGTCGAGTACGACGACGGCAGTGCGTTGCTCATTCGACTATGCGAAAGCGGACTGGCAAAGGAGATCGAAGCGGAACTGAAACGCTTCGACTGGCATTCGACCGTGACGGTTCGCTTCGTTGATGGCGACGGCAAAGCCGGTTGGAGCCGCTCCGGCCGGACGATCACGGTGAACAGCGCCTATGTTCGGCGGTTCATCCGGCAGGGAAATGCCAAGCTCGCTCTCGGCGCGGCCCCGGAAGCGTCAAAGTAGACTCACGGGCAATTCAAGCTGCGTGACAGTCATTGAAGCGAATCCGACAAGACAGCCCGGCCGGATTTTCGGTCACTTTTTGTACTTGCCGCGACATCGAACAGTCTTCTGATTGACGCACTCGGGCTTGTTGCGGATGACAGTCCAATACTCCTCGCGGACGTCATCGTCGATCTTGATGACGCCGCCGTAGAGCGTATCGCCGCCGCGCTTCTTGCAACCTGAAATCCAGTAGTGCTCGCCCGATTCTGCATCGATATAATTGTATTTATATCCGCCCTTGACGGGCACCAGTTCCCTGCCGCGATAGTAGATCGTCCGGCCGGAGTTGGAGTATTCGACGCGGCCGATGCGCGCGTCGCCCGCAAGGCCGTTGGCCTTGCAATCGATATACATGATTTGCGGCTTCATGATGCTCGAATTCCGTCCGACTGAGCCGCGCGGGCTCCGGCCGATTTCGCGTTAATTGCGAATGCCCAACTGGTCCAGCATCCACGACATGCGAAACGCGTTTTCGCGCAACTGATCATAACGCCCGGAAGCGCCGCCGTGCGCGGCTTCGAGGTTTACCTTCAGCAGGATGGGGTTCTTCGACGTCGTTTTGTCGCGCAATCGGGCCACCCACTTGGCAGGCTCCCAGTAGGAAACCTGCGAATCGTGGAAGCCGGTCATGCTGAGGATGGCTGGATAGGGCCGTGCCGCGACATTGTCGTACGGTGAATATCGAATCATGTATTCGAAGTCGCCCTTCTCGCGCGGGTTGCCCCACTGCTCGAATTCGGTGACGGTCAGCGGCAAATCGTCGTCCAGCATGGTGTTGATGACATCCACGAAAGGCACGTCGGCGATGACCGCGCGGAAAAGCTCCGGCTTCATGTTGACGACCGCGCCCATGAGCAAACCGCCGGCGGAGCCCCCGCGAATCGCCAGGCGATCGGGCTTGGTGTATCCCTTTGCGATCAGGTGCTCTGCCGCGGCGATGAAATCGGTGAAGGTGTTGATCTTGTTGCGCAGCCGGCCATCTTCATACCACTTGCGGCCCTTGTCCGACCCGCCGCGAATCTGGGCCTGGGCATAGATCACGCCGCGATCGAGCAGCGAGATCGTGTTTGAATTGAAATTGGCGTCAGTCGGAGCCCCATAGGAGCCGTAGGAGGCCAGCAGCAGCGGGTTGCCATCGGGTCGTTTGAGGTTCGCGCGATACACCAGGGCGATGGGCCCCTCCTCTCCCTCATCTGCCGTCGCGTACAACCGCTCAGTTCTGTACAGCGAGCGGTCATATCCGCCGAGCACCGGCTGCTCCTTGAGCAATTTCATCTCGCGGGACTTGACGTTGTAATCCAGGATCGAGGGGGGCGTGATCTGCGAGGAGTAACGCAATCGCAGCAGATCAGTCGCGAATTCAGCGTTGGTCGAAAGGCCCGCGTCGTATGATTCCTCGGGGAAAGTAACGGTGTGCTCATCGCCATCGGAGATGCGCCGGACCCGCACGGCGGGCAGACCCTTCTCTCGCGTCGAAAGCACGAGGTGATCCTTGAACGCCTCCACGCCCACCAGGTAGGCGTCGTCTCGATGGGCGACGATTGTCTTCCAATTCTCCCGCCCGGGCCGCGCAATGGCCGCCTGCACCAGCGTGAAGTTGATCGCCTTGTCATTATGCAGAATGTAAAAAAAGTCGCCGTGGTGTTCTACTTCGTACTCGACGTCCTGCCGGCGCGGCTCCACCGTCTTGAGTTTTTCCGCGGGGTCGTCCGTGGAAATAAACCACCACTCCGAGCTTTTCATGCTGCCGGACGCCAGGAAGATGATCGCGTCACTGCGCGAGCGCGCGACGTTCAGGCTGAATCGCTCGTCCTTCTCGTCAAACAGAAGTTCGTGCTTTGTCGGGGCGTCGCCCAGCCGGCCGCGCATGCACCGGTGGGAGCGGACGGCGTGATCGAGTGTCGTGTAGACGAACGTCTTACTGTCGTTGAACCACGCAAAGGAGCCGGCGGCGTTCTCGATCGTGTCTGGCAGCAACGCACCCGTATCAAGATTCCTGAACCGGATGGTCAACTTCCGCGCGCCGGTCGGATCTTCTCCGTATGCCAGGATGCGATTGTCCGGCGAGACGGCCAGCGGACGGGCGAACATCGTCGGCTTGCCCTCGGCCAATGCGTTGACGTCGAGCGTGACCTGCTCTGGCGCATCGAGCGACCCCTTCTTGCGGCAGTAGATGGGGTATGACTTTTTCTCGACCGTGCGGCTGTAGTAATAGTATCCGTTGTCTAAATAAGGCACGCTCAGGTCGGTCTGCTGAATCCGGGCGAGGCACTCGGCATAATACTTGTCTTCGAGCGGCTTAAGGTGGGCCGTCATCGCGGCGGTGTAGGCGTTCTCCGCCTTGAGATGCTCCAGGACTTTCGGATTCGTCCGCTCTCGGAGCCAGAAGTACTCATCGTTCAGCGTTTGACCGTGAATCTTCAATTCATGCGAAACGCGCTCCGGCTTGGGCAGCGTCGTATCGCCCCCGAAGGCGGCTGTCCATGCCCCAAGTGCAATTGAGATTGAGAATGCGGTAGCCCGCAGAACAATTCTCGCCCGGTTTGTCGCCACCCGCGTGTGATTGCCAGTCGTAGCCATTTGTCGCACCGCCATATTCGTAAGGTAAACTGAGAGGATATGTGGATATGGACCGCAAGTGCTCGTCAGAATAGCCCGGCGGCGATCCAATTCTCGAACGCCTCCACCCACATTGATGTCCGCGGGTTGACTTTACCGCTTTTCATCTGTTCGCGCCCCAGGCGAACCAATAGGCGATAGAGCTTACCTCTTTCATCACGACCTTGATCCATGAGCGACTCATCCGCAATCGAGCCCGCGCCGCCCCAAAGATCGTTCGAGATGAGAAAATCCCAAAGTGCAGCATCGTCGCCGGCCAGGGCAATTGCAAGGCAATTCGAGCCCTGATTGTGCTGCTCCAGCAAATCTGAGATTTGTTGCAGTGTTTCGCGCACCATTGTTTGCGGAATCGAAGCTAATCGATTGATGACACGCGCCCGGGCACACGCACATCCCGACGGGGATTTAGGGCCGCCGAACGGTTCACGCCGGGCTGGGCATGCCCATCTGCCGCAACCAGCGGAAGTGCGAGGCAATGCCTGCACGAACCGTCCGATGCTCGTTGAACTTCACGCCGTATTTCTGACAGAGGTCTTCAACAATCTTGGACAGCGCCGGGAAGTTGACATGGCAGATTCGCGGCAGCAGATGGTGCTCGATCTGGTAGTTCAGCCCGCCGAGCAGCCAAGTTACCACGCGGCTGCGCCGCGCGAAATCGACCGTCGTCTCAACTTGATGGATCGCCCAGGCGTGCTCCATCCGGGCCGTGCCCTCCTGCGGCATGGGGAACTCAGCGTCTTCGACGCAATGGGCAAGCTGAAATACCACGCTGAGCACCACGCCCACGATGCCGGCAGTAAAGGCATAATAAAGCAGCACGACCCACCACGGATGGAACAGCATGGGGATCGCCAAGGCCAGTGAAAAGAAGACGGCCTTTCCGATCAGGAACGTCGCCAGGTCCCAGCCTTTCGCACGGGGAAACTTGTGTCCGCCCATCTCGCCCCGAATCATGTCCTTGAAGTCGTCGTAAATCTGCCACTTCATCGCCATGAAGCCGTACAGCGGCCAGATGTAGAAATGCTGCCACCGGTGAAACCGGCGCCTGCGCTGGTCGGGGGTGACGCGGGCCAGGCCCCCAAGGTCGATGTCTGTATCCACACCGGTGATGTTCACATAGGTGTGGTGATAGAAAACGTGTTTGATGTGCCAGATGTAGGAACTCCCGCCGATGAGGTCCAGGGTCATGGCCATGACCTTGTTGACCCACGGGCGGTTGGAGTAGGCCTGATGCCCGCCATCGTGCTGAACGTTCAGGCCGATGCCCGCGACTGTCAGCCCCAGCATGATGGCCAGCGGCATCGAAAGCCACCAGACATTCACGACCATCACCAGGAGTACATAGAACAAGGCGAACGCCGCCAAAAGGATGCCAGTCTTCACGTACATCTGGGGCACGTCGCGCCTGCGGCGGCCGGTACGCTCGAAGTACTCGTCGACGCGCCGCCGCAGCTCCACCTGAAATGCATTGTCGCGGGCAAACCTGGGGCAGCTAGCGGTGGTGGAGTTGAGTGAGGGCGCTGAAAGGTCGTTGAGTCCGAGAGTTGGCATGGAGAGATTCAGATCCAAGGGCCATGACGAATACCTCCGAGAAAATTCGAAGTGATGAGTCGTCGCGCGGGAGATTGTAGTCGATTCCCGACGCGTGCGACTCGGCCGGCGGAAAACGCCGGAGAAGATGGCGAGAATGCGGTTCTCGTCACGGAAAATGCGTATTCTCGCGCAACGCGGTTCATTCGCAGGAATGCCCGGCGCATTGGCTGCCACTTCGGATGAGTCGACTGAACTGAACAGGATATTCGCTTCACTTCCAATTCAATCTCAGCGTGCCTTGCAATGCTTGCAGCGACAGCATGGTGTCTTCGCCATCGACATGCCCGGCAACGCTCTCGCCGTTCGCTCGTTCGCCGACGACCTTCACCTTCTGAAATCGCAGTCTCAAATCCACCTCGCGTGCTCGATCCGAGGTCAAAACCAGCTGGCGTTGACCATTCTCAGTTGTCAGCGTCGCGCTGAGGCCGTCATGGGTTGCCATGCCCCCGCGTTGGCCCGGCCAAATCTCGATTACGCGCCGATCATCGAGCGTCACGACCGACGCATCTATGACTGCTGTTCGCCTTAAGAGTGTGTCGACGTCCTCGGGCAGCATCGGAATGACGGCGCCTTCGCGCACGTAAAGCGGCATGCGGTCCAGCGGTGCCTCAACCTCCAGGGTTGCCGGCCCGGTCACTGGCCAGCCGGTCCAATAGTCGATCCACACGCCCGCCGGGAGATAGACAGAGCGGTGTGTTCCGCTCTGGTACATGGGTGCCACAAGCAAATCGGGCCCCAGCATGTACTGGTACCGTTGCTCCGCCGCCTGTGCATCATCCGGAAACGCCCAGACCATCGGCCGGACGATCGGCTTCCCAAACTCGGCGGCTTCGCGGGCGGCATTGTCCAGGTAGGGATACAACCGCGTATGCAGCCGCGCGAACGTGCGATAGATGTCCAACGCCTGTGGACCGTAGTCCCACGGCCCCTTGTTGCTCTGCATATGCACTATCATCAGTGGGGTGAAGGCCGCGAATTGCGTCCAGCGAATGAAGAGTTCGGGCGTCGCGTCGCCGATGTATCCGGCGATGTCGCAGCCCCAGAAGGGAAGTCCCGAGAGCGACGCGTTCTGCGCTGCAAGAATCACGCCCGGCAGGCCGTTCTCGAATGAGAAATTGGCTTCGTTATCGCCGGCCCAGCCGAAAGGGAATTGCCCAGTGCCGGTGAATCCGCAGCGCGAAATGAGCGTGTGGTCGCCGGGGCGGTGTTTCTCCAGAAAATCGTGGGCCGTCTTGATGTACATTTGGGCGTAGCGCCCTTTCATATCGGCGGCGCGCGAACCGTCAAAGAACCGGGCTTCCTGCACGAAGTTGCTCTCGCCATCGTCGCATTTGATGGCCGCGACGCCCCAAGGCAGCATTTTCGCGAGTTCGGAATGCCACCAGGCTACTGCATCCGGGTTGGTGAAATCGACCAGCCCGCCGGTTCCCTTCCACCACGGCACGATCATGGGCGTGCCGTCTGGTTTTTTGACCAGAAAGCCCCTGGCGGCCGCGTCCTGAAAGTTCTTCGAGGGGCCGGGGTCGATACCCTTCATGTCCGTGACGTTTGTATTATTGATGAACGGCGTGAGCCAGAGGCATGGGACGAAGCCCAGTTTTTTCAGTTGACCAAACATCTCTGTCGGCTGGGCAAACTGCTGCTCGTTCAGGATGAAATCGTTGTAGCACGTCTCCCAGGGGCTGTCGATCACGATGACCGACGTGGGCAGGTCGTGTTTGCGGTTCAACTCGGCGTCAGCAATGACTTCTTCGCGATTGAAGTGCACGTTGCGGCTTTTCCATGGCGCAAAGGCCCATGCCGGTGGGACAGAGGGGCGGCCCGTGAGCCGAGTGAACTCCGCGAGGATCTCCTCCGGAGTCGGCCCGGCAATGATGATCAGGCGGAATCGATCGCTTCGATCCGAAATCTTGATGTGTTCGCGGTCAGTGGCGTTTAAGTCGAACGTGCTGGGCGAGGTGCTGTCGAGCCATACGCCGTACCCGCGGCTGCTGATGATGAACGGCATTGGCTTGTACGTGCACAGGCCCTTGTCCTCCGGACGATCGAGACTGCCCATGTAGAGGAGCGAGCCCTTCTGGTTGATGGCGTTGAAGCGTTCACCGCCGCCGTAATAGCGACTGTTGTCGGCTATCCAGCTCTCCAGTTCGTGGACCGCTGAGTCGCTCGTATGCCAGCACACTGCGGCGGCGCGCGGACTGATCCGCTCGATTGTCATCTCCGCATCGGCCGCAATAAAGGTGTCGACTGTCGCACGTGTCACCCTCCGCAACCGACTCTGCTGGCGGCTGTCGACGGTGAATGTCGGCAGCGTCACCTCGCTCGGATTCGTGCCGTTGGCATACTTGAATCCCACCACAATATGACCGGTGTCGCCTTCGACGCGGACATCGAGCATCGCCGCGCCGGACGGAGTGATCGACGGTTCATTCTTGTTGTCCACCGGCGTTGTGCTCGCCGGGCGCTGCCGTGCGGACGCGCAACCAGGCGCCCAACCTGCGGCGGCGATCACGACAAACGGCATGAATTGGGTGAGTAATCGATGCATGCCGGGTAATGTACTCGTTGCTAACGTCGGAACCGAGCGTCCATGTCTCACATGCCCCGGCATGGTGGGTGGTGAATCAACTGCGAGTGGCTTCCCTCATTTGTTCGCGCAGATACGCCGCGATCTCGTGATAGCGCGCGGCCCGAGCCGCATCTTTCTGCTGGCTCTCTGCATATTCAGCCCAGCCGAGTGGCGTGCCATTGTGGATAGTGTCGGTGCGCGTGGTGTCCGCGCCGGCTTCGACAAGTACGCGAACGGCGTCCAGATTGGCCGACCATACGGCGTGGTGCAGGGTGGTGGCGTGGGATTGGTTTCGCGAGCTGGTCGTCGTCGCATCCACGCCGAGTGAAAGCATTCTGCTGAGGGCCTCGGCGTTGCCGCTCATGGCGGCCTGGACGAATGCACCGCGCTTTTCATCGGACGTCGCCGAGGAGGCCAGCCGCGCGACATCGTTCCATCGATTCAGACAAAGCGCCATGGTGAGCGTGGGTGGCGCGCCGCGTTGCACGAGATGCTCGGCCGCGGCAAAGTTGCCGTTGTAGATCGCCGCGTCGCCATGTGTGCCGAAGCGGCCGCCGTAGGCCGTGCGCCCGTCAGGTGACGCGCCGGCGTCCAGCAGCACGTCGATCAGCGGAATCTGCACGTTGCACTGTCGCGCGATCCACGACCAGCAGACCAGTCGCAGGGCTATGTCGAGTTGCTCGGGGAAATTGTTGGCCTGCACGCGCTGTGCGGCCTCAATGATCAATCGCGCCACGTTCGCGATGTTGGCCGGCAGCTTGCCGTTGCGCACCGGATCCTCCGCGACAAACCAGAGCAAATAGGGCCGCTCGAAGAACCCGCCCGGCGCAACGGCATCGCCCACGACATCGCGCAGCCAGGCGCCGGGCGCTTCGAGCCGCGCGGTGAGCAGGTGCGGCTTCGAATCGAGTATTCGCGTGAGCAACGGCGCGTCACCCGCGTCTATCGCCGCGACGGCCTCGCGAAATTCGGCATCGAGATCGACCGCCATGGTCATTCGGACTCCCGGCCAAACTGCAATTCGAGCTTCTGTCCGCTGGGCAAGGTGTCCCACGCCGCCACAAGTTCGCCATACTTCGCGCGGATCATGGAGAGCTGTTCATCGGTCAAAGCCCGTGGCGACGGTGCGTTGCGGTGCATCGATCCCGCCCAGCACGCCGCCATGACCTTGTTAAACGACGCGGCGTCGGCGGCCTCACCGAAGTTGTGCTCGATCATGAGCTGGTTGACCATCATCTCGGTATGCAATGCCTCGGCCGGCAGCGTGGCCGCCGCGCCGGGGGCCGCGAAGGACTCGATCGATTGACCAGCGGCGACCATGCCGAAGAACGACTCGCGCAGGCCCAGCGTGGTCTCGACGGCGAAGTGCAGCAGATCGTGTCGCCCGAAGAACCCGTCGTGACCGGACTTCTGCCAGGTGACGGATCCGTCGCGCCGTGTGCACATGAGGACGACGAGGTCGCCTTGTTTGGCGAGAGAAATCAACATGCCCAATAGCCTACCGGACGGACGTGGAAACGCGCTCTATCAGGACAAATTGATTTGAGAATGAGCATCATTCGACCGGAAACGGTCCTTCGGCGAATTTTTCGGCGTGATAGCCCTTGGCCCCGATGTGCTGCGCCAGTGGACTGCGCAAGTCCCCGCCTGCTCGAAGTCGCTCAATGATTGCGCCGAAATCATGCTTGGGTCGCCAGCCGAGTTCGACGCGAGCCCGTTCATTTACGTACACACGATCGATGCTGGGGAGCATTTTCCATCCACGCCGGACATACTCTTCCTCGAAACCGGGCGCTCGCCGTCGAACGACGGATGGAGCATCCGCTCGAAGTGCCGCGAGGTCTTGGGGCTGGAAGGGCGTCGTCGCGCTGATGATGTACTTGCCGAAGCCGATGGACGCGGCGCGCTCCGCGGCCATCAGGTGCGCGCTGACGATGTCTTCAATGTCGGCCCGCCGGTACAGAAACTCGTTCAGCTTGAGGTTCTCGTCCGCATAGGCGTCGCGGGCCGACTTGTTGTCGTCGGCCTCGGGGAAAAAGCGTGAGGTGCGGAGCACGATGCAGGGCAACCCCTTGTTGCGATGAAATAGCTGACACAGGTCTTCAGCCGCCGCCTTGGTCACGCCATAAATATTCTTGGGGACCGGTCGCACGTCCTCGGTGATCCACGCCGCCGGCGCTCCGGCGGGAGGAACGAGCGCGTCGCCGAAGACGCTGGTCGTGCTGGTGTAGATGAACGTCTTCACACCGGCGGCCGCGGCCTCCTCCAGCAGGTTGAGCGTGCCGGTGATGTTGACATCGATGAATGCCTGGCGGCTGTGCGTCGCCACATGCGGCTTGTGCAGCGTCGCCGCGTGATAGACCGTGTGCACGCCGCGCATGCATGCATGGATGAACGCCCGGTCCACAATTGATCCGACGTGAGAGGTGAACGGGCTCTTGAGAATGTCGATGCCGACCACGTCGCGCTGCTGATTCAGAAGCGTGCGAACCAGGGCCTCGCCAAGATGGCCGGAGCTGCCTGTGACGAGGATACGCATGTGGGAAGGATATCCGAGGTCAACTCACGTCGCTCTTGGGGTCATCTCTTGGAGTGTCGGTTTCTGTACGAAGGTCGCCAAGCGCGTCAATCATCCACGTCGCGACTTCGTGTGATTCAAGTCCCGGATGGATTGATTTGAGCTTATCGATGCGACTCAGAGTCTTGGTATGGTCGCGGTGGAAGTGAGTGGATTGCACGAGACGGGCGCTCCCAGAGTACTCACTGAAGAATGTCTCCTGACACCAGAGATCGAATGCGGGGTTCTTCATGCGAGCGTCGAGCTCAGCCTGGCCAATTCCTATCAATGGGCGAGCCGGTATTGTAATGCCTTCTGCAACTGCTCGCGCCGAGACCGATTCACGAATCCACCAGACATCCGCGTCGTTCCAGCCCATACATGGGCCATTCATCAAGATTGTTCCGATACCCAGTGAAAGCTCCGCTTCCATCTCTTCCCAGGTGCAGTGCCGCCCTGAACCCCGCATTGCAATCCGTAATTTCCGCGCTCTCCGGCGCCGTCCCGTTTCACCAACGACGTAGATAACGCCAAAAAATGGGATTAACAATATGAGGTAGATCGGCAAGAGCGGCGCGAGCAGCAACACCCACCAATGCCGCTCCGAATCATTACTTGTTGCTGCAGGTCGCATTCTGTCATCATAGTCAAACGCAAATCGACAAGGGCACCCCGCTCAGGTTTCTCCATTGGAAATTCGCAAAGACTGACGGAAGCCCTCAGAGCGCTCACTTCTTCGGCTTGTCGACAAACTGATCGATCAGAATCGGATTTCCATCCGGATCAGACAGCATGAGGCTCGCGGGGCCGGTGCTGGACTCGTCCGCTGCCAACTTTAGTTCGATGCCCTGTTCCTTGAGCGATTTCTGAATATCGCGCACGTCGTCGAAGTTCTTCAACGTGGCCTTGTTGCGGTCCCAGCCGGGATTGAAAGTCAGCATGTTCTTGTCGAACATGCCCTGGAAGAGGCCGATGTTGGCGGTCTCGTTCTGCAGGATGAGCCAGTTCTTTTTCTGATCGCCGCCGCAGACCTTGAAGCCAAGCTTTTCATAAAACGCGCGGGACTTGGCGATGTCCTTAACCGCGAGGCTGATGGAGAAGTTACCGAGTTGCATCTGTTTTCCTTTCGTATTCGCCGGGTCGGGCTTGGATGTCGATTGGGACTGGGCCGAGATTGTGCTTACACCGATGACAATGAGGCCCGCTACCACGTATCGCGTCATGAAATGGCTCCGAAATCGACTGCGTGTTACGCTGCCAGCCAGCGTGATAGTCGAATCGTACACCACGCCAACTGCGAGGGCTTTGCAAATCTTGCGCATTTCAGAAAAACGACGCGCGGCCACCTCCGCAACCTACATCGAGCGGGTCAACCTCGCCATCGATCGTATCAACGGTCAACTGGACCAGCCCATCAGGCTTAGCGATCTGGCTCGCGCGGCCATGCTCTCGCCGCATCATTTCCATCGCGTGTTCCAGGCGCTGGTGGGGGAGACGCCGGCCGATTTCGTCAAGCGTCTCCGCCTGGAGAGGGCCCTGGGGATGATGTCGTTGGCCAAGCCTCCGTCGCTCACGCGAATTGCCCTGTCGTGCGGTTTTTCGTCATCCGCCGATTTCTCGCGCTCGTTCAAGCAGCGGTTCGGCATTCCGCCCAGTGCCTTCGACATCAAGACCTGGCGGGCTGCGCATGTCGATGCCATTGAAGCGAGCGTCAAGACATCGCCATTTGTCTCGAAACTCCTCCCGCGGAGCAATCCGGACAACTTCCAGGTGCGCATCCGCGAGGTGCCCGCGCGAACCGTGGCCTACATTCGCGTTGCACGACCCTACGAGGGCGACGGCGTCGTGAAAGCCGTGCGGCGGCTGGAGGCCTGGGCCGAGCGACATGGCCTCGCCGACAACCAATGGCTCGGCTACCAGTGGGAGGATCCCAAGGTGACCGCGCTGGAGGACTGCGCGTATTACATCGCCGTCGTAGCGGAGCGCTTCGAGCCGCGCGGCGAGATCGGGCGCTATCGCTTCCCGCCGATGCAAGTCGCCCAGATCGAAATCCGCGGCGACGTTCAACTCGAACTCCGCGCCCTGCAGTGGTTCTACGGCTCATGGCTGCCGCGCAGCCGCTACGTCCCGGACGATCAACCCGGCTTCGAGGCATTCATGGGGCGGCCATTTGCACATGGCATGGAGTATTTTGAGCTGTATGCGCAGATGCCGGTGCGGCGGGGGTGAACGCCAAGTTCACTTTAGATCTTTTCTTCCAACGACCGCAAGGACATAAATCACCGGAGCGTAGATCAACAGCATGAACGCGCCCTGCCCGTCCACCACAATATGAGCGAACATGGCGCCGAGACAGCCGACAAAGGCAGTTCTCCAAATTGCTGCACGGGTCTTGAGAAAGAAGCGCCCTGTGACGAGGGCGATCAGCATACAGGCAACTTGGGCGATAAACGAATAGAGTCCATCCTGATCGCTCATGGCTCTACGTCATCCAAAGTCGGGCCAATACTTCAAGCAGTCGATAACTTAGCGAAACGGACCTCGACCTTGGTTGTCGAGGTCAACTCCATGACTTGCCTGTGTACCATGCTGGGCGCAAGGTGTCTTCTCCGAAAAAGCCCCAATCATTGAGCGTCTCACGGACGTCCGCCTCAGATATCTCCGCGCTACCGTTGAGCGCGGAGAAATAGTATCCGGCAGAGCGAGCAACTTGATACTCCTGGCAGTCGAGGGTTTTTCCATCGAGCACAATGACCATTCCCTTTGGACCGCCAAAGTCCGGCAGGTATGCGTCAAACCGAACGTTCTCTCCTTCGTGGCGAAGGAAGAACGGCGCTTCTACGCCTACGCCGAGTTGCCTTGCCAATCGTAGAAAATCCTCCTGTTGAGTCATTGCATGTACCTTGATTCATTCTAAGTGCGGGAACTTGAAGAAACAGAACCGTCCTGGTATTGTCATGCTTGGCTTGAAGGAAGCCGCCGGATCCGCGGGAAGGGTTTAACCCAACTTCATGTGACAATTTTCGATTGACCTGTTCGCACGTTCTTCGTGCCGCCTGTTTGCGGATCCAGGCGAATTGCATGGAGAACTTTCATGAACAAGAGTCTGCCCGCACGTCCCAATCTCGATCACCTTCGACGACAGGCTAAATCGCTGCTCGCAGCCCTGGAATCGGGTGACAAGGACGCTGTATCAACCATTGTGGAACACCTGCCCGCCGCCAGGGGCAAGAGCGCAGCCGCAGTGCGCAAGATGGGCATCCGGCTGGCCGACGCCCAGTCGGCCATCGCGCGAAAGAGTGGATTCGCGGGCTGGCCCCAGTTGGCGCGGCATGTGGATCAACTCCGCGCGTTGGAAGGTGAGTGGTCCTTCTTAAGCTTGGAAGTGGACGGCAGTAAAATTCCACCTTCGGCCGTGCAGTCATCCCGAATACTCATCGACGGCGATCGATTCCGTTGCGATTCTCCGGAGGCGAATTACGAGGGGATCTTTAACATCGATGTCGAAACCCAGCCGCACAAGATCGACATTGAATTCGTCGAGGGCCCCGAGGCGGGCAATTGGAATTACGGCATCTTTCGCATCACGGGCGATCAACTCGAAATATGTCTGGATATGAACGGCAAGCCAGCTCCAAAGGAGTTTCGCACCCACGCGGGCAGCGGACAGGCCTGCGAGGTACTGACCCGCGTCTCAGCATCGAGACCAGCGTCTGTAACAGGCGGAACCCCGCATGCCCGACCGGCTGCACCTGACCCCCGGTGTCTCGACGATGCCCGCGCGGACTTCGCGTACGTTCCTTCAGAATTGATGACCCGGCTCCAGGGCGAGTGGTCTGCCGTTAAGCTGGTTCGCGATGGCCAGGAATTTCCACCGGCAATGCGGGGAACTGGCCACCGTTCGATGAAGGACAACGAGATCAGAATCTCATTCGGCGGGCAACTCATCATCCACGCCCTGACCCGAATCAGATCGGATTGCACGCCGATTGAAGTGGACTACCTCCACCTCTCCGGACAGGCCAAGGGCATGATTCAACTCGGCATCATGGAGTGGCGCGGCGGCGATGCCTGCTTCTGCATGTCCATGCCCGGCGCTGCCCGGCCCACCGATTTCACCAGCGCGGCGGGCAGCGGGCGAACCCTGAGCCAATGGCGGCTGAAAAAGTAGGCAAGCGAGATTCAGCCCTGCTGGCGACCACCAAATATCACGAAATTGACGTATCCGACGGGTTTCCGTCGTCAAGATTGTGCCGGATGCCGGGCCGAAAATGAAGGTTCGGCCGCTTTCGAGTACAAATACAGCCCGGCCCAGTGGGGCTGAACTCGCACTTTGAATCAAACAGGAGTTTTCCGTGATCACTCACCACTTGAGTCTCGCTGCCTTATTTACGCTTGTGCCCACTCTGGTTATCGCCGGGACGCCCACACCGCCGGCGTCCGCCAAAAAGCCGGTCACCGATGAGTACCACGGTGTCAAGGTGGTGGACGAGTACCGCTGGCTTGAAGACTGGAACGACGCGGCGGTGAAGGCATGGTCCGAGGCGCAGAACACCTACACCCGCGCATACCTCGACCCGATCAAGTGCGTACCGGCGCTGCGTAAGCGTGTGACGGAATTGGAGAACGCGGTCGGGCCGCGGTACGGCGCCGTGCGCTTCGCTGCCGGAACTTACTTCGCCGCCAAGCTCGTGCCCGGTATGCAGCAGCCGCAGATCGTCACCTTGCCCTCGCTGAGCAGCACGACCGGCGAGCGGGTCATCGTCGATCCCAACACCCTCGACAAGGACGGACACACCTCGTTCGACTGGTTCATCCCCTCGCCCGACGGCAAGCTCCTCGCCGTTTCGTTGTCGTCCGGCGGCAGCGAGGCCGGCGACGCCCGCATCTTTGAAGTGGCCACCGGCAAGGAGCGGACCGGCGATCGCGTGAATCGCGTCAACGGCGGCACCGCCGGCGGCTCGGTCGCATGGGCTACCGACTCGGCCGGATACTACTACACCCGCTACCCGCGCACTGGCGAGCGTCCGGCCGCCGATCTCGATTTCTACACGCAGGTCTATTTTCACAAACTCGGCGAGCCCGAGTCCAAGGACACTTACCAGACCGGCAAGGACTATCCCAAGATCGCCGAGATTCAGATCGAAGTCAGCCACGACGGACGATGGGTTTTGACAAACGTCCAGAATGGCGACGGCGGCGAGTTCATTCAGGACCTGCGCGCGCCTGGTGGCGAATGGGTCCGCATCTCCAAGTGGGAAGACCGCATCGTCGAGGCCAAATTCGGACACGACAACGCGGTCTATCTCGCCAGCCGGCACAGCGCCCCGATGGGCAAGGTCCTGCGGCTCGCGTTGACCAAGGAAGCCAAGCCCGTACTCGGCGACGCGAAAGAGATTGTGCCCGAGCAGTCGGACGCATCGATCGAGACGCACTTCATGGAGCGCGGCGGCATCTACCTGACCAAGTCGCGGCTGCTGGTGCTTTACCAGGTCGGCGGGCCGAATGAGCTGCGCATGTTTGATCTGCAGGACGGCAAGGCCATTCCGCGCGGGAAGGTCGAGTCGCTGCCCATCTCCACGGTCGAAGGCGTCGAGGCCCTGGCTGACGACGGCTTCGTCTATCGCAACGACAGCTACATCACGCCGCCGGCGTGGTTTACCTTCAAGTCCGCCGGAAGCGGGGCGTCCGGCTCGCCGGGCACAGTCGAAGTGACTGCTTTGAAGCAGGCCGCGCCGCCGAACATGCCGGAGCTTGAAGTCCGGCGCAAGATGGCGGTCAGCAAGGATGGCACCAAGGTTCCGCTGAACATCATCGCCCGCAAGGATGTGTTTGCTGCTTATGACAAAGCTGG
>CAYXEY010000021.1:0-3780 GCA_964464105.1 uncultured Planctomycetaceae bacterium | reverse complement strand
CCCCGCCCCGACCATGGTCTGGGGCTACGGCGGATACGGTGTCAATGAGACGCCTGTATTTTCACGGCGCGTGGTGCTCTTCACCGAGCAGGGCGGCATTTACGTCATGGCCAACATCCGTGGAGGCGGCGAGTACGGCGAACGATGGCATCTCGAGGGCAATCTGCTCAAGAAGCAGAACGTTTTCGATGACTTCCAGGCGGCCTGCCACTACATGATCGACAAGGGCTACACCGCGCGCGACAAGCTGGCCATCTTCGGCGGCTCCAACGGCGGACTGCTCATGGGAGCGACCCTCACGCAGCAGCCCGATTTGTGCAAGGCGGTGGTGTCGTCGGTAGGCATTTACGACATGCTCCGCGTTGAGCTGTCGCCCAATGGGGCCTTCAACATCACCGAGTTCGGCACGGTCAAGGACAAGGCCCAGTTCCAGGCGCTGCACGCCTATTCGCCGTATCACCATGTGAAGACGGGCGTCAAATATCCGGCCATCCTGCTGATGACCGGGGCGAATGACCCAAGAGTGGACCCGATGCAGAGCCGCAAGTTCACGGCGATCCTGCAGGCCGCATACCCCGGCAGGTCACAGCCCGGCACTCCCGCCGCCGGAGGGCCACAACTCACAGCGGCCCGCGGCGATGCCAAGTCCGGTCCGCCGGTCTACCTCCGCACCAGCGGCAACACCGGCCACGGCATGGGCACCCCGCTATCCGCCCGCATCGAGGAAACGGTGGATACGTTTGCGTTTTTGTTTGATCAGCTGGGGGTGAATTACGTTCCGGCGGGAGCGAAGTGAGTTTCGCAAGCGGCGATTACAACGCGCTACGGGTGCTGACTGAATAAGCAGACCAAATGCGGAATGGGCCCGGTTCAGTATTGGCGAACTTGCCCGCTTCCAGTGCGTCCATTGCAGCTTCGAACGACTCAAATAGACAGTGGCTATTGACCGGAAGCTCGCGAGCGAGGTAGTTGCATGACAGCGGAGAGCATCCCGCCCGTGAGCCCGCTGACCACGTCGCTACGTCGAAGCCTTCGAGCGTTGCACTCACCGGACGCTCAACCATCGTCACGAACGACGCTTCAGGAGGTGTAGCCGCAGTCCATTGCTTCGCAGTTTCGTCAAATTGCTGTTCGTACATTTCATAGTAGAACAATCTGAACTCATCGCGATTTTTACCCTCCTGCGCAAGGATTGCGTCCATGTCCGAAGGCCTGTTGAACAGCCAATACCCATTGTGGCGCCAATAGCGGATGTACTCAGCGAAGTCCTTGGAAATGCAGGAACTGACTGAATAAATGTCGACCACAGGGCCCAGCTTCATCGCGGGTTCAGCCGGCGCGACGCGTCTCAACATGTAGCCGACAGGTATCACCGAGTACTCTCGCAACATTTGGGATCTGGCAATCGCAGCGCGCGGTGCGTTCGTCGCTAACGATGATCTGACGGAATTCTCAGCAACATTGCAACACCAGCCACGCATCATCGAATCGAAGCTTCTTCAGATCCTGCTTGAGAATCCAGAAGTAAATACGCCCTGTATCGCCCCACATCCAGCCTGGGCCTTCCTCGTCGGTGTCGATTTGCAGGAGCAGCCGCCAGTCCGCCGCGCCGCTTTCCAGTTCCTTGGCCCGAGCACTTTCCTGAGCGCTCAGAGGTACGCCGCCGCTGTTGATGCCGTTGGACGCGTGCTGGCATTCCAGCTCCATCTCACCTTGAATCGGCTGCGGGTGACCGAGCAGACGGTGAATCGTGTCGCTGACGGTGTCCTTGCCGTTTGAAAGCTCGGCGAGCAGTTTTCGGTATGCCTCACATGTGGGCGTTTCGTACTCGACGCCCGGAAGCTCCTCGGGCAGGGTCAATTCAGGAATGGCGGCAACTGCGCAGGATCGCGAGGCGAAATCGGGATTCGCATCATTCGGCGGAGCCATTCTGCGGAGCGCCGATCGATCGCAATTGGCATAAAAAACTCGACAACTTCCACGGTCGGCCGGGTCGAAGCCCCAGGTTTGCCGGACGGTGTCGTAGAAAAAGTACAGCCAGCCCGCTTCCGGTAGCGAGTCATCCACCCTTGGGATTGCGCCCAAGTCTATTTGGGCGATGAATCCCATGGGTTGCGAGGTTGTGCGTTGACCGCCTTTCCACCAGCGAAACAGGTTGCGCTTATGTTCGACTGGCGGCGTCCAGCGCGGCCACTCAAAACCGGGCGGCACATCGGGTTCGCCGCCGAGCCGAGATGCGCCCAATTCAACCGGTGCAGGGCGGGCTATGAGTCGCACGGACGGCCGCGCCAATGCCGGGAGATTCAAATCGGCAAGGATGGGGGCCTGTGCGATGCGCGTTGATAAGTCCTGAAAGAGTGCGTCGACTAGCGGCTCCATACGGCAATCATACCGATTGATCAGCACGTCGATACATGCAGTCACAGCGATGGCCCGTCAATCGGCGAACGGCAATTCCAAATCGTGCTTACGAAGAACTGCACGATAGTGATCAAGGCAGTCTCCGAGAAACTCACGCACATCCTCGAGGTTGAGGCGGGCTTCATCATTGAGCGTGCCGGCGGCTTCGTTGAGGGTTGTTACGACCTGTTGATGCAGGTGCTTGAGGGTGTCGCCTTGAATCAGAACACCGGGAAAATTACGCCTGGGGTGACGGAGAATTGCTTGGTTTGTGGCGTCTGAATTGACCTCAATCGACTCGGTTCGCATGTCCAGAGCTTGCGATGCCTAATAGATTCAAGTCAACGTGCGAGTAATGCCAAATAGATGCCCGACGACGCAACGACCATTAGAATGGCGCCTATGAATGCGCGAGACTGTCATGCCCCACCTGTTCGCATCCGTCGCGTAGAGCCGCGCGATCTGCCGGTGATCTTCGAGTTCCAATCCGATCCCGAATCCAACGCCATGGCCGGGACCAAGCCGCGGACGCGGGAGACATTCTTTTCCGTGTGGGAGCAGCATCTGGCGAACCCGGAGATCAATGCCCGGCTGATCGAAATCGAGGGCGTGAACGGTCCCGAAATCGTCGGGAACATCGCGTGCTTCCAGGCTGACGGGCACGACTGCGTCGGATACTGGATCATGCGGGCGCATTGGGGCAAGGGCTACGCATCGCGCGCGCTGGAATTGTTCCTCGCCGAAGAGCCACGCCGTCCGCTGCATGCCTCGGCGGACCGCAGCAATGCCCGGTCGCACCGTATCTTGACCAAGTGCGGTTTTCGCTGCACGGGTTTTCACATGGGTGAGGAGACGGATCGCTTCCTGGCGCGAGAGGTTGCGGAGTTTGTGCTGGAGTGAGGTCAACGACGCCAGAGCTGATAGAACTCGGTCAATAAGCTTCCTTGGCACGCCGAAAACAGAATCCACCGCCTTGCCCCTCTTGGACCCGTTTTTCTCGGGCTTGGGTACAAAAAACACTTCCCCGATTTGACAGCCGTCGAAACTTACGGTATATTCTGTCAGGACAGAAATGAGAGAAAAATGAAAGTCAAACTCTCGCCGGTACAGCAAAAGTTCATTCTTCACTGGGGCGGGATGGGGTCCAAGTGGGGCATCAACCGCACCGTCGCCCAGATCCATGCCCTGCTCTACATCTGGCCCCAACCGCTGAATGCGGAGGATATCGCCGAAACGCTGGATGTGGCCCGTTCCAACGTCAGCAACAGTCTGAAGGAACTCCAGGGCTGGGGCATCGTCAAGGTTGTGCATGTCATGGGCGACCGGCGCGACCATTTCGAGTCCCTTTCCGACGTGTGGGAGATGTTTCAGATCATTCTT
>CAYXEY010000020.1:0-21606 GCA_964464105.1 uncultured Planctomycetaceae bacterium | reverse complement strand
CGCCGCGCCGGTGCGCGAGAAGGTGGCCGCGCTGGCGGCGTGGATGGGCATCGAGATCGACCCCGCGACCAACACCGACCACGCCCGCCGCATCGACACCGCGGCCAGCCGCGTCGCGGTCGCCGTCGTGCCGACCGACGAGGAGCGCATGATCGCGCGCTACACGGCGGAGACGCTGGGGCTGTAGGCGCCGCGGCGTCTCCGCCGGGGCGCCTCAATGCGCTGTCTGTCCCCCATCGACGAGGAATATCTGGCCCGTTGCGAACGATGCCAGCGGCGAACACAGAAAGAGCACCATCCCAACCATCTCGTCGGGCTGCGCCGCGCGTCCCAACTGCGAATTCGACACCACGACATCCCGCGTCCCGGGGTCATCGAGCCACTGCTTGGTCATCGGCGTCTCGACAAGCCCGGGCGCCAACGCGTTCACGCGGATGCCGTGTCTGCCATAGTCGATCCCCGCAGAGCGAGTGAGACCGACCACGCCATGCTTGGAAGCGATGTATGGCGCCATGCCCGGGTCGGCGATCACCCCGGCCACTGACGCCGTATTGACGATGGCACCACCTCCATTCTTGAGCATGTGACGAATCTCATGCTTCAGGCACAGGAACACGCCTTTCAGATCGATCGCCACCGTGCGGTCGAAGTCGCTGTCCTCGACTTCGGCCAGCGGTGCCATGGGCGACAGGATGCCCGCGTTGTTGAAAGCGCAATCCAGACGCCCGTAGCTCCCGACAGTACGTGCGATCAACGCCTGCACCTGATCACTGTCGGACACGTCGGTCGGTATGAAGATCGCCTCGCCGCCTGCTTGGCGGATCAACGCTACCGTCTCCTCGGCTTCACGAGCCAAGTCACCGATCACCACTTTCGCGCCCTGTATCGCAAAGCCCCGCGCCACGGCGCGGCCAATGCCGCTGCTGCCACCGGTGACAAGTGCAACTTTGCCTTCAAAATCGAGCTGATCGCTCCATTTACCTTTGCTGTTCGCCATATCGACCTCCCGAAAAAGCACCACACATCAACGTTCGTAAAGTGTCACCACGCAAGCGCCGCCTAATCCAAGATTGTGCTGTAGGGCAAGGCGGGCGCCTTTCACTTGTCGTTGCTGGGCTTCACCCCGCAACTGGGACACCAGTTCGGTACATTGCGCAAGTCCGGTGGCGCCGAGAGGGTGGCCTTTCGACATCAGCCCACCCGAAGGATTGACGACGTATTTGCCGCCGTAGGTATTGGCGCCGTCATTGATCAGTTTCTCGGCCTCGCCATCACCGCACAGTCCCAAACCTTCGTAGGTGATAACCTCATTGGAGGTAAAGCAATCGTGCAGTTCGATCACCTCAAGATCTTCAGGTCCGATACCTGCCTGCTCATAGACCTGTCGAGCAGCATTACGCGTCATGTCTGCACCAGCCAGATCAATGGGATTCTCGTTACGAACCTCGCGGTCCGTGGTCATCACTTGGGCGCGGATACTCACCGCACGTCCCATTCCGTGCCGGCGCGCAAATTCGCTGCTACACACGATCACAGCCGCAGCGCCGCAGGAGGGCGGGCAGGCCTCAAGCCGGGTCAGATAAGGAGCAAAAATCATCGGTGCCGCGAGGACCTCAGCCACGGTAAGCGGTGCGCGGAAGATCGCGAACGGATTTTTCATCGCATGATTGCGGGTTTTAACCGCAACTTTTGCAAAAATATTTGGATTTGCGTCTGTTTTTTCAATATAGGCCCGTGCGGCTGAACCAAACAGGCGCAGGGCGTTCGGCGCGGCCTTCACATCAGGCACCATCTTTTCAAGAAGGTGCTCGAGTTCGAGCAGGGGGGACGTCCGGTCCATCCACGCCGGAGCGATGGCTCCCGGTTGCATTTCTTCGAAGCCGAACGCCAGCACGCAATCGGCACTACCCGCCATGACGGCCTGCCGCGCGAGCATCAGAGCCGAAGAACCGGAAGCGCAGTTGTTGTTGACGTTCACCACCGGAATCCCGGTCATGCCGACCCGGTACAGTGCAGCCTGCCCGCAGGCACTGTCACCGAATACATAACTGGCATATGCCTGCTTGATGTCCCGGTAATCGATTCCAGCATCGTCCAGGGCGACCCTGATCGCCTTGGACGCCATCACTTCATAGGGTTCATGGGCTCCCGGCTTGGAAAACTTGACCATGCCGACCCCGATAATTTTGGCACTTTGATCTTGCACCATTCCATCTCCTGTTCAATAGAGTCCGGCAGACTCATGGATCACTACCAGATCAATCTCGATGTATTTTCGCCGCTGTCAATACGGTCGAAGCCATGCGCGACAGCGCATCAACCTGAGCAGCCTTGGTTTTTTCCTTGCCGACAAAGACGGTCACCGGGCGACATTGCAGCAGGACAATGTTTTGCCCTGCGGCCAAATCATTGTCGATCGCGAACTCGATGTCCTGTGCTCCCCCATTGAGCCGCTCGAGCCGCTTTCCCAGTTGTGCCAGCGCAATCACTTCATCATCGGTCAGGCAGAGTTTGCTTCGCCGCTCGCCGTCGACCGGCGTAGGGATCTGGCCGCCGATGTACTCGACCTGCTTGTCGCCGACCACCCGATCAAGCACATGCCCCCCAACCTTGGCGACGACGTAGCGGTCCGGCGTCACATCCCCACCGACCACCCCGAGGCCAAGGCCGTACGACGCCTCGATCTGTATGCGTGAACGGTCCCCCGTCAGCGGACTAACCGTAAACATGACTCCCGCAGCGCGGGCATTGACGGTCTTCTGCACGACCACGGCCATGTCCACCGCGAGCGGATCGATGCCGTTTTTCCACGCGTAACTGAGTGCGCGGGCGGTAAATGCGCTTGCCCAGCACAAACGTATATGCAAATCAACTTGGACAATGCCATGCACGCCGACAAAGGTCTCGTATTCGCCGGCGAAGCTCGCCCCGGCCGAGTCTTCTGCGGTGGCGCTGGATCGCACTGCAACGGATATATCGGGAACCTGCAGCGTGCCACTCAGCCGCATGTAAGCGGACGCAACGGCTTCATGCGACTTCGCATGAAGGGGGGTATCGACGAACCAGTTGTGAATCGTCCTTGCGACGGAGTCGAGTGCATCGATCGAGGAGCGATCGACCGCATCCAACGCCGACTCGAGCCGGGAGCGCAAACCGGTAGCCACAAGGTAGTCGCGATACGCTGCAGTCGAGACGGTGAACCCAGGCGAAACCGGAATACCCGCCTTGGTCATCATGGCCAGGCCGCACCCTTTGCCACCCACCAACTTCAGATCGGAGGCGAGCGCATCGTTGAAATCAAAGGTCAGCATGTTCTTGACTCCTCCTCATCACAAAGGGGTGACCGTGCCCTTGCGGCCGTCGATGCGCACGAGCTGCCCTGTCTGGAGCCGGGTCGTGGCGAAACCGGTGCTGACTACCGCCGGCATGCCGTACTCCCGGCATATGATTGCCGCGTGGCTCATCATCCCGCCGATATCGGTGATGACACCTGCGACAACAGAGAAGGCGGACGCCCAGGAAGGCGCCGTGATCTGGGCGACAAGGATTTCTCCGGGCTTCAACTGGCTAAGCTCATCCTCATGCCGAATGACCCGCACCTTGCCCTCGACCACGCCGGGTGACACGGGGATGCCTTTGATCTGACCGCTATTGGCGCTTGCCGTCTGATCGAGCCAATCGGCGACGCGCTCGGTCGTCACGCCGTAGTTCATGATCGCGAACGGATCGGTGACTTCCTTGGGAGGCGTGCCATATGCCGGCGCCGGCGCAGCTGCGCGCAGCGCAGCCATGATGCGGCGACGGGCGGCAATCTCAGCACGCCAATGCTGCACGCCCCGCGCGGGTACGCCAATGCCCCAGGACTCCACTACATCGAACAGCACCTGATCGAGCTCAAAGCGATTCAGATAATAGAGATCGCTCGGCTCCTGAAGAAAATCCGCTTCAACGAGAACGTGGGCAAGGTCGCGCACTTTCTCCCAGAACACCGCATGGGACCAGTGCTCGACGTAGATGTTGTGCTCCTCGATGTACGGAAAGACCGCCCGCGACAGCTCGAGCGCCTCATTGAAACGTTCCGCTTCCTCATCGGTCAGCAGGGCGCGATATTCGCCGGCAATCTCGTCCTGCTCCGCCTGCAGTCGGGCCACGGGGCGGTCGATGGTCTCGCCCGCTTTCAGCCTGCTGACGTAGCGCGCGATGCCCTGCAGTGGAATTTCGAGGTTGTCGTTCCAGGTTTCCTGGTCATGTAGAAAGCCATACTCGGCGAAATAGTTGAACCACGGCTCGCGTGCGCTCTCGAATTCGGCAATCCAGCCAGCCCCCCCGTTCATGCCTCTCAACGCCGCAAAAATCTCCTCGGAGCTGTCCTTCGCCTCGAAAACGCCCTCTAGCTCCAGCTCGACCGCCCGTTTCGCCAGACGGCGCAATTCGTCGTCGGGCCGGAAGGCGATGCCGTCGACGCCCGCCACCATCCGTGCGATCGTCTGGTCCTCGATCTCTGGAAAGACCTGTTTGCAGAACCCGAAGAACACGAGATACGCACCATATCCCAGGCCGAGCATCTCGAAGTGGTACTGCCACACAAGGAAGAAATCATTGATCAGGCGATGGTAGTTTTCCACGAGATCCCAGGACGTCGAACATCCCTTGCCTTCGGTGACGACTTCGAGCGGTTCGAACTCGGGCAGCGGCTCGAATTTCAGCGCCTGCATGCGCCCGATCGCAACGCGCATTTTTTCCTGCCAGCGTGCGTAAAGATCATCCCAATTCTTGTAGTAAAAGCCGGCGCGCTCCTGAAACAGGGCCAGCCGTGCCTCCACTTCCGCGGGGTCGGTGACCGGCGACGGGCTGATATAGACATACCCGTTCACCACGCGCACATCCAGCCCGAGTGCCGACGGCAAGGCAATGCAGCGTGCACTGTTGACGCCGGCGCCGTAATAGACCGCCTCCGCCCCGATACTGTCGAACGGATGCACGGCACGGGACCAGTGCATCGAATCGGCAAACCAGAAACGAGAATCTTCCGCCGCCTCACCCTCCGGTTGCGACACCAGGAAATACGGGTACATGCGCTGCCAACCTTCGGCTCCAGCGGGCACTTGCGCCTCGCGAAAAAACGCAAACCGTTCCCGTGATTTAGTCATGCTTCTCTCCTTGCGGCCCGCGGGCCTCGATCAATGCAACGAGTTCTCCCACGTCCGCCACCTGCAGATCGGGGCGGTCCATCGGCTCAAGCCCGCAAATGTCGCCGGGGGAAGTCCCACCACTCATCACCAGGACGCCTAGGGCGCCCATCTGGTGGGCGAGCCTGACTTCGATCGAAGCCACATCGCCGACGACGACGATGCGGCTTCCGTCGCCCCCGAGCCGCTGGCGCAAGACTTCCCCGAGGGCCATCGACGGCTTCCCGCATACGGTGGCTTTGCGTCCGGTAGGGAAGGCAATCGCCGCTGCGATCGCTGAAGAAGTCGCCACCGATCGGCCCAACCCCCCATAAAACCAGGGGGCATCCACCGTGACGTAAAACGCGGCGCCTTTATCGGCGATGGCCAGGCACGCCGCATTCAGCACCGCCGATGCGTAAACGTCGGCGGCACCGACCACCACCACATCGGCCAGCTCTTCCCCCGGCCGCGCCAGTTCCATGCGCTCGTGCCGCAGCGCGTCTTCGAGCCCGTCGCTGCCCACCGTCAACACCCGGGCCCCCGGATGGTGCGCAGCGATATAACCTGCCGCCGCGGTAGCAGCGGTCATGAGTTCGTGATCGGCAACGTCCAGACCGATTTCGCGCAGATGCCTGGCGTAGTCCCGCGCCGGGCGCTGCGAGGCGTTGGTGCACACGACGAAATTCCGCTCATGGCGGCGTAACCAGCGCAACAGTTCGACCGCTCCGGAGATGGGCGCACCACCCGCACCGCCCGCGGCGGCAGTGCGGACCAAGCAACCATCCACATCGAGAACCCAGCCATGCGCCTCGGCCGCGGCTTGCACCGCATCTGCCACAGCCCCGGGAAAAAAATCCGATCTCATGAAAGCTCCTTGGCAACCTTGCTGCCACGCAATGAAAGTGAGCTGCCGCCGTCACTGAAGCTGACGGACAAAGGCCGCTGGGGATCACGCAGCGCTTCTGACAACGCTTTCAACCCCCCAGCGCGCACCCCCTTGCGTTGCCGCTGTTCGACCATCGCACCGACTTGCTCGGCGGGCATCAGCGCCCGCAGCAACAGATCCTCGTCGGAGAGCCCCCGACCAAACCGAGAACGCAGTTCATCCAGCGAAGGCGCGGTGGGATCCTGATGCCGGTTGCGGGCACGCGGGGTGTCGTGCGCGCGATCGAGCAGGTTGCCGTCGACCGGCCCCGGCATGGCCCCCCAGTCCCCCATCAGCATGTCCACGACTTCGTCGCTGAGCTGCCGGTAGCGCTCGCCGGCAATGACGTTGAGCGCCGCCTGGGTAACGATGTACTGGGCGAACGGCGTCATCACGATCGGCCAGCCCAGGTCGGCACGAACACGCATCGATTCCTCGATGACCGCCGACATCAGGTCGCCCCGCCCCATTTCGGTCAGTTGGCGGCGGGTGGTAGAGATCACCCCGCCCGGCAGCGTATGGTGGTAATACGCTTCGTCGTATTCCTGAAGCGTCCCGGATGGCAGACGGCGCAGCTTGGCCTCGCGGCGCAGGATTGCTGACGCCTCTTCCATCGCATCGAGGTCCACATCCACCCGGTGGCCGCGGGCGCGTAGATTCGCCACCAATTTCGGCGCCGAGGCATGAGATGAGCCATTGGCCAGCGGCGGCAGGGCGCAGTGAAGCGTACTGATGCCAAGATCAGCGGCCGCCAGTAAGGTGATCGGGGCCAGGCCGGTGTTGCAGTGGGTATGCAGTTCGTCGATACGCAGCCTCTTAAGGCGCCGGCTCATGTGCGGAACCAGCGTTTCCAACCGCGACGGCGTAAGCAGCCCAGCCGGATCCTTGAGATAGACGGAGTCGATAGCCTCACAGTCGTCGAGTTCGGCAACGCGGTCGGCGAAATAATCGTCCGTATGAACCGGGCTGATCGTGTAGCAGATCCCGGCAACCACTTCATCGAAACCCGCACGCCTAGCCATACGTGCCGTTTCACGGGCAGACGCCATGTCGTGCATCGGATCGATGATCCACATGCGCGTGACGCCATGGCGCCGCAACAGATCGAAAGCGAGTTGAAACAGGTTGGCCGGTGTGCGCGAAAAGCTGATGAAGCGCTTGCCGGTGGTGAGGAAGCCCAGGGTCGTCTGCGGCGCGGCGCGGCGCGCTGCATCGATGCGAGTCCACGGATCCTCGCGATGAAAGCGCACCGCCACCGCGACCTGCGTGCTCGACAGCAACTCCAGCGCATGGTAGCCAACCCGGCCGAGCGCCGGGCACACCTGTTCCATGGTGCGAGTTTTCACGCCGACCGCCCCCCAAAGACTCTGATTCCCATCGCGCAGCGACACGTCGACAAGTCGGACATCGGTCATGGCCGCATCTCCTTCGCAAAGCGATCTTCCAGCCAGCGCGTGGTCACGGTGTCGTGGATGATCTCGGGGGTGTCGAGCAGCTCCTGCAGCAGGGCCTGGTTGGTCGTGCATCCACGCACCTCCAATCCCGCAATCGCCGCCCGCGCCCGTGCGAGCGCCGACTGCCGGTCGGCGCCGTGCGTGATGACCTTGGCCATCAGCGCGTCGTAGTAGGGCGGGAACAGGTACCCCTCGTACATATGCGTGTCCCAGCGCACACCGCCGACCGGGCTTGGTCGCCAGTGCGTCAGCCGGCCGGGTGAAGGTCGCAGACCGTGCGCCGGGTCCTGCGCGGTGAGACGCAACTCGACCGCGTGGCCGTCGACACGTACGTCTTCCTGGCGCAGCCGCAGAGGCTCGCCGAAGGCGACCAGTAGCTGCTCGCGCACCAGGTCGACGCCGGTAATCGCCTCGGTCACTGGATGCTCGACCTGGACGCGGGGGTTCACTTCCAGGAAGCAGATGTCGTCACGATCCACATCGACAAGAAACTCCACCGTACCGAGGCTCACATAGTCGAGCGCGTCGGCGATCCGCAGTGCATAGCCGTGCAGACGCTGGCGCGCCTCGTCGGACAGGGCGACGCAGGGCGCCTCCTCGATGATCTTCTGGTAGCGGTACTGCAGCGAACACTCCCGCTCGGCGAGGTGGATGCGATGCCCGTGGGCATCACCGAGAATCTGCACTTCGACATGCTTGGCCGATTGCACGAAGCGCTCGATGAACACCGTGCCATCCCCAAAGGAAGCAGAGGCCTCCGACGAAGCCAATTCCCAGGCTGCGACTAAACCCGTCTCATCGTGCACCTGCTTCATGCCGCGCCCGCCTCCACCAAACGCGGCCTTGACAAGCACCGGAAAACCGATCTTGCGTGCCAGCGCCAGTGCATCCGCAGCGGTTTGTGTGGGCCCGCCTGGCGATACCGGCACACCCACCGACTCGGCCAGGCGGCGGGCACTGATCTTGTCGCCCAGGGCCTCGAGCTGCTCGGGGCGCGGCCCGACAAATACGAGACCGTTTTCCGCGCACAGCCGGGCAAAATCCGCACGCTCGGATAGAAAGCCGTAACCGGGGTGTACCGCGGTGCAGCCGCTAGCAACCGCCGCATGGACGACGGCCGGGACATTGAGGTAACTTTCCGTAGCCCTAGGCCCACCCAGCACCACCGTCTTGACGGCTCGCCGCGCAGGCAGGCTTTCCTTGTCGGCAAGGGAAACGCCGAGAACAGTCTCGAACCCCAGACGGTCGCATGCGTCGATGATGCGTAGCGCGATCTCGCCGCGATTGGCGACAAAAACCCGTTGCGTCGCCATCAGGCATCACCCGGGATGATGCTGAACAGCGACTGGCCAAACTCGACGAGTTGTCCGTCTTCGGCATGAATCGCGGCAATCACGCCGCTGCAGCCCGCTTCGACCGAATTCATCAGCTTCATGACTTCAACGATACACAGCACGGTTCTGGCCTCGACCCGGTCGCCGACCCGCACAAACGGCGGCTCGCCGGGCTTGGGGCAGGCGTAGAACGTCCCAAGCAACGGAGCCTGGACCACCTCTGCCCCCTCATGAACCGCCGGCTCGGCAACGACTGGCGACGCTTTCGGGGACTGGAGAGGCGATGCTGGTGCCGCGGCAGGCTTCCCGAGAACACCAGCAGGTGTGGTCTCGTAATTCGCCGTCACCGCCCCGCGACTGATGACCAGGCGCATATCCCCTTTTTCATAGCGGAACTCGGTAAATTCCGCCTCTTTGAGCAACTCCACCATGGTCGCCAATTCTTCGAGATCGATATCCATTGCATTCCCTCGTTCAGAGCAAAGGCGGCAGACCGCCCGGAAATCCAGTCCGTTGCAAACCCAATGCCGTCCATGGAAATATACGCAACGCCAATACCTTGGAAAATCGGAAACCCCTGATTTTGTGTAATCAGAAACCGAGAAAAACCCCCGTCTTATCGGACTTTTCCTACCCATCCGTACCGATCATTGCCCGGCAGTGACATTCCAGAAATGAGCGCGTAAAAAAAGGGCGCCCGTGGCGCCCCGAAACTCCAAGAGGAGAGGAGGAAAATTTCTCAATCAATGTTCAACACCCAGCAAGCCTCATTTCATCACGCTGCCGCATGACTCACCCGGGGGAAACCAGCACCACTATTGCAGCGCCCGGCAGTTCCGGCTGAACTCCAGTTCACCGACGATGAACTGCGCGAGAACTTGTGAAAATGCAGCGTAGGGCGAGCCATCCGCCTTGCCTGCGACCTTGTCCGCAAATTTCGGTACCCAGTTCGCCAGATGCCGCTCGAGGAAATCACCAGCCGCGGCGCTGTAGGTTCCCGCCACGTCACCGGGCGCGCCGGTTTCGAGGAAGGTCAGGTAGTGCAGGAACTCCAGTTCGGTTCCGAGGTGATCCGGCCATTCCCCACACGCTTTCAGGTCGTAGCCAAGCCCGAAGTGCTCATAGAAACGGATCAGTTCCTCCCAAACCTGCTTCGTGTCCCGCTGGACGTAGTCCTTCTCGTGCAGCGGCACTGCAGGACGTCCGCCGCAATTGTCAAACAGGCTGGTGTAGGTGAACGCAAGATCTTCCTGTTCACCCTCCCCGCCCGCATCATCGAGCAATGCGAGGGCCGGAACGGGGAATGGCAGGTCCACGGCCGCATCGCACAACGCCTCCCCAGCACCACGTCGCACAAAGTCGGCCCGAGCGGCGTCGGCCGGATAGGCGAAGACGCCGCTCAGGATCTTGTAAAATTGCGACCGCGCTGCGCTTGCACGGCGCTCATCACGAGGGGATAGCTCGATCGGGCTGTTCATGGTGTTCACGCTCACTCGAGTATCTCCAAATCGACGAACTCGCCCGAGAACGATTTGCGCCCCGAGCGTTCGGCATTACCGCCACTCCATACCGCGAAGGCGATCTTCGTGCTGCCGCCCGCCTCGAGCTTCACCAACCCGTCGGCCTTTCCGAGCGAACGCCCGAGTACGACGTTCCATTGCCCGTCGCGGTACTGCGCAACCGCCTTGAGATCGCTCCGGTCGGCAACCCGCTGCACCGACGCGAAGCCCTCGGCGACCACCTCGTACGGCTCAGGCTTGTTCGCCTTCCAGTACCAGGCGTTGGTCGGCTTGCCGGGCGCGCCCATCGTCACCGCGGGCGCACCGCGCACGAGCGGGAAGAGCACAGCAGCACCATCGACGAAGGAGTCGAGGTCTACGGTCCGATCATATTTCGGCGCTGCCCACTGCAACCGGATCGCAAGCAGGCGGCCGTTGTGCAGCGCCGCCGCGTGCAGATTCTCGATCGCGCCGTGATCCTGGCTCAGCGCGAGAAACGGCGACACCTCCTTTGTCAGCATCAGCGGTGTCTGCGCCATGCTCATACTTTCACCCAGCGCACTCGCCCAGGCTGACGAGGCTGCATCGAGCAGTGCGTCGTTGCTCGCGTCGATTCGTTTCGCTTTCATCTCTTGCCTCCCGATCCGTTCAAGATTGCGTCAGCGGATCATTGGTAAAGCCGCCGAAGCGGTCGGTCCACTTCTTGCTGATCAGAATGTCCATCAACTCGGAACCACGACCGGCCTTCATGTTTTCCCGCTCGGTGTGCAACACGCCGAGCACGCGCCCGACATCCGGCCCGAACAGTCCCTCGAGCACGTCGAGTGGAATGCGACTGCCGTCGGTGATCTCACCATCGGCACCGAACGCACGCGCGCCCATCGGCGGCACATAGAAAACGTTCGGGCCCGTGCCGTATTCGGGATGCAGCGGCAGCGCAACCTTCCATTTTTTCACCAGCTTGTGCACCTGGCTGTCCCGGTCGTCGAGGTAGCCGAACGCACGCACCCGACCCGGGCACTGGCGGTTGCAGGCGTTGGCGATGCCCTTGTCGAGGCGCGGGAAGCAGAGGATGCATTTCTCGCTCTTTTCCGCCACGGGGTTGAAGTACACCGCCTTGTACGGGCAGGCCTCGACGCAGTGCCGGTGCCCTTTGCAGCGATCCTGGTCGATGAGGACGATGCCGTCTTTCTCGCGCTTGAAGATCGCCCCGGTCGGACAGGCCTCGAGACAGGCCGGTTTGGTGCAGTGGTTGCACATGCGCGCCAAATAGAAGAAGAAGGGATTCGGCCACTGGCCGCCACCCTGGTCTTCGTCCCAGTTGTAGCCCCAATCCGGATCCTTGCCGGTCACCTTGCTGACCGGGTGCAGCCGCACGCTCTGGCCTTTGCCCTCGTAGTACACCTCGCTGTGATTGAACTGGAAGTCGTCGCCGCTATCGATCATCGACGGGATCTTTCCCTGCTGCGGTTCGCCGTTGCTGAACCCGCCGCCTTTTTTCTCGTAGTCGCGCGGGTAGCCCTTGCCGGGGTAGGTCGTGACGTTCGCCCAGCGCATATGCTCCGTTCCCGGACGCTTGGTCCAGAGATTCTTGCAGGCGACCGAACAGGTCTGACAACCCAGACATTTATTCAGGTCGATGACCGTGGCGAGCTGCCGGTCCGCCTTCTTCATTTCATCCTTGTTACCACCTGGCACGTAAGCCATATTTGCCTCCAATGACGGTACGGGTATCCGTTACGCTTTTTTGATGCTGACTCGAACCCCTCGGTCCGTCGCGGGCGCCGGGCTTCCGTTCAGGTAGTAATAACGGAACTGTTCGTATCCGCCCGCCAGATGAAGCGCTTTGGGTATACCAAGAAGCAAAATGTCATATGGCTTCCACTGCTTGTACTGATAGTTCTCCCAGAAATAGACCACGCACTGCTTGGGTTGAATGTTCGGCGCGAGACGCGCCATGATTTCGCAGTCGGCGAAATCGTTGAACATCTTCACCATCTCGCCATCCTTGATGCCGAGCTCCGCCGCGTCCCGATCGTTCATGTGCACCACCGGCTGTCCACGATGCAGGCGGGACAAGTGCGCATTGGAAAGATGCGTGGAATGGATGCTCACCCGCGGATGTCCCCCCGTCACCTGGAACGGATGGTTGCCGCCCATCAAGGGGGGATCCTTGTGCGTCGGCAGCGCCTCGCCAGCCTCGAGGTACCAGTCGTGGTCGAAGTAGAACTGTGCCCGCCGGGTGTGCGTCGGATACACCTTCCGGTCATCGACGTGCCAGCGCAACGGGAAGAACGGCTTGTTCGGGTCGTATTCGTTGCCGCAGGCGTACTTGGCGACCGACTGCCCCAGGCTCGTGAACTTGATCTGGCCGTCCTTCCTCAACTGCTCGTAGGTGTAGCCCTTAGGGAAGACCTCCGCCGCTTCGTTGATCTGCACCATTTCCTTGACGCAGTCTTCGTTGGTCATCAAGTGACCGTCCATGACGAACTTGCTGTACAGCTCGTCGTAGCGGCGCTTCTTGCCGTAATGATCGGTGAATTCCGTGAGGCCCCGGGCCGTGGCGCGCTCCCCCACTTTCTTCAGGATCAGCGCCATGCCTTCCCACTCCTCCTTGCACTCGCCCGGGGGCGCGACCGCCCGGTCGACGAAGGTGAAGAACGGGTTGCCGCTGCAAGGGGTAGTCATTTCGTGCTTCTCGTAGTACCACGCGCAGGGCAAGACGATGTCCGCGTACATCGCCGACGACGACATCCGCACTTCCATCGCGAAGATCATCTTCAGCTTCGGGAACAGCACCTCCGGGTACAGCTTCGCACCACTGCGTTTGCGCCGCAGGGGGTTATGCGAAATCATCATGTAGACTTGCGGGATCTTGTCCGGCGCCGGCCGCAGGTGGCTCTTGGTCCACCAGCCCTTGTCCACCGCCTCCTTCAGATAGCCGCCGAACGTCGTCTTCAGCGACGGATCGCTCCACGCCCGGTTGTCGTAGATCTGGTCGTAGCCCGCGTGGTTGTACAGCCACATCGCCGGCGGTACGGCGCCCATCAGGGTGGTCACGGCCTTGGTGAACTCGATGTCGGCCATCTCGTCGGTGGAAGTCGGGTCCTCCTTCTTCAGACGGTCGTGGAACGATTTCTGCATCGCGGCCATTTCGTCCATGCCGCCCTGCGCCGTCGGCTTGTTCATGACGGCGAGGAAGAACATGTTGTCCTCGGCGTAGGCCCAGGAGTAGAAACCGGTCCCCGGCTTGCCCCAGTTGCCGCTCAGCGCCATCGCGAGGTACATGGCGCGTTCGAACAAGTCGCCGTGATAGCTCTTCGCGGCGGTGAAGCCGATGTAGCTCGACGTGCGCTTCTTCGCGACCTTGTGCGCCAGTTCGCGGATCAGCGATACCGGCACGCCGCTCTTCTCGCTGGCCTTCTCGGGGGTGAATTCCTGGTCGAGCCGACCCTTCATCATCTGGAATACCGGGCGTACTTCGACCGTCTTGCCGTCCCGCAGCTTCGCGCTGAAGGTCCCTTCCAGCGCCACCGGACCGTCCAGCCGCAGCGTGCCGCGCGGCGCCTCGCGCAGAGCTCCGCTCTTCTCGTCGATGACGTAGAACTGCTTCTCGTGGCCGCCGGCGACATCGGCCGCACTGAGAAATTTTCCCGTGTCACTGCGGACCAGCAGAGGCAGATCGGTCTGTTCGCTGACGAATTGCCGGTCGATGAGCCTCTCGTCGATGATGACCTGACAGAGCCCGAGCCAGAACGCCGCGTCGCGCCCCACCTTGACGGGCACATGAAGGTCCGCGCCCGGGGTCGTGGGATTGAAGTCGGGCGCGACGACGACGACTTCCGCGCCCTTGTAGCGGGCCTCGGTCATGAAGTGATAACTGGACGGATAGGTGTACGACCAGTTGCTGCACGTCATGAAGATGAGTTCGGAGTCCAGCAGGTTATCCGCGCTGTACCCCATATGCATTTTTCCGAAGGTGTGGAACGCCCCCGAATAGGTGTCACCGATGTCCACGTTATTGTCGGGAGAAACACCGTCCAGCAGGTAGGTCATGCGGTAGCCGCCGGAGTTGGCGACCGAACCGGCGTGCACGTGCGGTGAGTCCAGGATGAAAGAGTCCGATCCCTGGCTTTCGAGACCGTCGATGATCGCATCGGCGATATCGGCCGTCGCCTCGTCCCAGCTGACGCGCTTCCACTTGCCTTCGCCGCGCTCGCCAACGCGCTTGAGCGGGTACTTGACGCGCTCGTCGCCGTAGAGGTTATTGTTGAAGGCGGCGCCCTTCTGACAGCCCAGCGGGTTGTAATCGACGTAGTCGGCGTTGCACGCGGCCGTTTGCGCCGCCTGCTCCTCGCGCCAGACAATGCCATTCCGGACATAGACGTAAAACTTGCACGACCCCTGCGGCCAGCAGATGTTCAGATGCGAGCCCCAGGTGACCTTGTCCCATTTCCACTCGTTGCGGTAGATATCCTCCCACTTCGCGTAGGCCGGCACTTTCGTCCCCGCAAGCGCCTCACCGACGAAGCCCGGCACAAACCCGGGCGTAAATGACGACAGGGAGAGCGACAGGCAAAGGCCACCACTTCCCTTGAGAAATTTGCGCCGCCCCGGATCGATGTCCGTCGCAGCCCGAGTCGACGCCATTTCTTCGAAATTATTCATATCCGCACCTCCTCCACATTTCGACCGATTCCGTTGCACTCATTGCCATGACTCCCCGAGCGTCTCACGCAGAAAAAATTCCTACGCAATGGAGCCACTGTACTTTCTGTGGAAATCGATAAAAATCGGAAAAGGCGGATTTTTTGTAGTCTGCATCCGTCAATTCGGATCAGACAGCACCGATCGGGGAGCTAGGACAGTTCCTACCCGGCAGTCACTGCTCGTCAAGTCCCGGCACCTGCACGGACATCACGTTGAATCTCAATTCAATGTCGGAACAGTCGTCAGCAACATCCCGCGCTAAGGCCTGCCGCACCTACACATTCAACATACTCTGGTCGCCCGAGATCCTGGCTACGGAAGCCTACTTCCGCGCCAGAGTGGCCGAGAGAGCACAAAATTCGTGCAAATTGCTGTTGCCTTAGCAGGCGACGAACTAGTCGTGCATGTCAGAAGCGAAGCTTCGGCAGCCCTGATCCCGACCTGCCCACAGACGTTTCGGTTGCCCGACAGTCCCTACCCAAAGACTTAAACGGGATATGAGCTTCAACGGTGGTTCCTCTCCGCGGCGAGGAGTCGATGCGCAGTTCGGCACCAAGGATAATCGCCCGCTCCCGAATTCCGCTCAGACCGATTTTGGTAATCTCAACTGCGGACGGGTCAAAGCCAATCCCATTGTCACGGATGGACAAAACCAGGCCATGCGGATGCGGAGAAAATAAAATCTCCACTTGGCTCGCATCGGCATGACGGGCGATGTTTGTCAGCGACTCCTGGACAATCCGAAAAATCGCCGTCGTTTTGGCGTCATCGATTTCGCAGCAAAGCTCCAACCCCTCCAATGCAAGCTCGCATTGCGCCCCGGTCCGATGCTTGAACTCCTGCGCCAGCCATTCGATCGCTGGGGCAAGGCCGAGGTCGAGCACCTTTGGACGCAAGGTGCTTGCGATGTTCCGCACACGATGGAGGATCTCGTCGGCAAGGCTTTCCATACGCCGCAGCTTGGGGTTGGCGCGCTTCTCGAATCCATCCAATTCATGCAGGCACGACAAATCAAGTTTCAGCGCCGTCAGCAACTGCCCCAGATCGTCATGAATTTCATGTGCGATCATCCGCTTTTCTTCTTCGCGGACCAATGCGACATCCACGCATAATTCACGCAAAAACTCTTCGGATTTGCGCAACTTTTCTGCATTGATCCTGCTCGCGGTAATGTCCAGCATGATGCCGTCCCACAAGATGCCGCCCCCCCTCTTGCGGCGAGGAGTTGCCCTTAGGCTTACCCAGCGCAGACCGTGCCCGCTTTTCGACAGCTGCCCATCCCAAAGCCAATCATTCAATGAATCAAATGACGAATTCATCGATCTGAAAAACGCTTCCCGGTCATCCGGCGCAAGCAGCGCGATAAACTCGTCGGCCTTGAGCAAGATTATTTCAGGCGCCAAGCCGCAGAGCGAATCGGATCCATCGCTCACATACAGGAATTCCGGAGGATGGTCCGGACTGTGCTGCGACAGCTGAAAGACGACTCCGGGAATGTTCGTGGCAATTCCCCTGAAACGAGCCTCCTTCTCGCACAATACATTTTGCGTATCTCGAATATCGGTAATGTCGCGCCCGTTAGTCCAAACAGACGCGACCTCCCCCTTCATTCCGAACTCGGGGGCAAGCCGCAACTGGAAGCAGCGAAGGCCCCTCCGCGTCGGGAGCCAGAGCTCGGCCGATTGTTCCCGTCTCTGAACCACGGCCTTAAGCAGCAGTTCATGCAATTCCGGAGTCAGCGCATCATTGAGCGTCTGGCGATCCGTTGTATAGCCTAGGCTCGAAGCATCGCTCACTACAAAAGCATGATAAAAAGACAAATTTGCATATGTTATGCAGAAATCCAAGTCAAACTGCACGAACACGTCTTTTGAACGCTGAACCCACCTCACAAATGTCTGATTGTATTTATGACGAAATTCGTCACTATCCAGTACATCTCCGTCCCGCCAGGCTCCTGCTCCCATCGCCGTCACCAGGTACATCAAAAAGACGGAGGAAGCGTTGCTTCTTCCGTATAACGCAACAATTCTGCGTTATTTTGACAATTCAGCTTCTGCATGGCACGAACCTTGTGTGTGCTCACGGTCTTGGGACTGAGAGCCAGCTCCCCTGCAATCTGGGTAACCGTCTTCCCACGCTGCAGCATGTGCAGGATCTGCAACTCTCGATCGGTAAGCTGATCTCTCACCGACTCAGCCGGCAGCTTTACGTCGAAGACGATCTTTTCAGCAAGATCGGGATCGATATATTTCTGTCCGCCCGCCACTCGGCGGATAGCCGAGGCCAGCGCATCTCCCCCCCGACCTTTAGTGATGTAACCGTCCGCCCCAGCCTGCAAGGCCTTTGCTGCAAACTGCGCTTCCGCATACATGGTCAGGACCAAGATAGCCAAGCGTGGCCGCACGCTCTTGATGCGCTTTATAAGATCAATGCCGCTAATCCCAGGCATTGACATGTCGAGCAGGAGCACGCTGAAGTCACTGTTTCGGATTGAGGACAACAACTCTCCCCCGTTGTTCGCTTCGCCGACAACGACAATATCGGGTGTCGTGGAAAGGACCATCTTTAACCCATCCCGGACCAGAAGATGGTCGTCTGCAATAAAAAGTCGGATCACAATACATTCCTCCTTGGTGCGTCGATCCGCAATGAGCGTCGCTGCTAGCCACGGCAACCGGCCGCCGCTCTCCGATCTGAACCCTGTCTGCTGCGCCAATATTTTCGATCTATTACAAACCACCGCCCAAAAACAGAAGGGCGCGAGGGCGTTTCGCCGACAGGCACCATAGAAGCAATAAACACGCCACAACAGTAACGCTTTGTTTTAAATGCATTATCTCCGTTCATGGTATTATATGAGTCCAGGGACACGGCTCTCCTTGGCCATTCGAAACGCAGACTGGCTCATTTGAACCAACCGTCTACTGCGCACCGTCCGAGCAGTGCTGCGGTTACAGGAAGCCAGATCGCTGAACGGCATAGGCGTGCAGGGAGTACGCTGCTCTACAGACGCTTGCGCTTCAAACGATAGCGAAGCTGCGCACGAGTAATGCCGAGGGCACGCGCCGCCATGCTCACGTTCCCATTCGCGCGCTCGAGTGCAGCATCGATGAGCAAGCGCTCGAATGTTTCCAACGCATTTTTTTTCGATAGCCCATCGTCGATCAGTTTACGCACCGCATCGGAGTCGCACGGCGAAAGTTTCCCTTCCAGATCGATCGTAGCCTCCGGCACCTCGGCAACGGATTGCGATGAAGCCAGGAACAAGTTGGAAACGTCGATTCGCGCGCCGTTCTGCGCAAGAAGAACCCCACGCTCAAGCATGTTCTCGAGCTCGCGCACATTGCCAGGCCAGTCGTGATTCAAGAGCATGTGCATCGCACGACTCGTAATTCCGGAGATCCGTTTCCCCTCCCTCACCGAGTATTTCTTGATGAATCGATCGACCAGGAGGGGGATATCCTCGGTGCGTTCGCGCAATGGCGGGATATACACTGGAAGTATGTTAAGCCGATAATAAAGATCTTTGCGGAAACGCCCGTTTTTTACCGCATCCTGCAGATCGACATTGCTTGCAGCCACCACCCGGACGTCGATCTTGCGCGCCTTTGTGTCACCGAGCCGCTCGACCTCCCCTTCCTGGAGTGCGCGTAAGAGTTTGCTCTGGGCGGAAGGACTCAGTTCGGAAACCTCGTCGAGAAACAAGGTGCCCCAGTGGGCCCGTTCGAAGCGACCCGGGCGCGATTCGCGGGCACCGGTAAATGCCCCCTTCTCGACCCCGAACAGTTCCGACTCGATCAACGCATCGGGCAATGCGGCGCAGTTCACGGCCACGAACGGCCCATTCGCCCGACTGCTTGCCTTGTGCAATCCTCGAGCGAAGACTTCTTTTCCGACTCCTGTTTCACCCAGAAGCAACACCGTTATCTGGCTACCCGCAGCTTTCTGAACGAGCGACCATGCCCTCCGGAATCCGGGAGAAATGCCGACCAGGTCGCTAGTCTCGATTGCCTCCTCGATTGAATACCGAAGACCCTGAACCTGCTGCTGAAGTTCGAGGATCTGATCGGCGATCGCATCGGGGTGGAAGTACTTCAGCGAGTCTTCTGCCTCGGCGGGCGCCCAATCCCTGAGTGGTTTCCCGACCAGACGCGACCCCTGCGGCCCAACTTCGATCTCCCGGAACAGGATAAAGGTTCGCATGATGCCGCTTACATAACCAACTGCATATCCTTGCTGCATCCAGCCGGTTGCTCCGGATTCAATACCGAATATCTGCTGGTGCGCCTCGTTTTCGAAGGAATTGGACCAATGTACTTCAGAGTAGTAGGTTCCCTTGGCAATGTCGGCTTCGATCCGGATCGGCGTGACTTTGACAAAACCTTCCAGAGTATGCAGCAGCGGTCCCTTGCGAATGATTTCCGCATCGGGCACATCTGGGCAGAGCTTACGCACAAGCTCCGCGTCGCATATTCCGGCAGCGTATCCCATACGCGTCAGCAACCCGCGCGCGCGATCGATCCCCAACGTATCTGCCAGCTCCTTGCGCAGGCTGCCGAAAGCCCGCATATGCAGGAGCACCATGCGCTCCTCCCCAAGCCAGATATTGCCCTCTGTGAATTCAAACCGCAGACGCGAGGCTAGATCCTCGATCCCCGGCTGACTATTCCGCATTTCCGACACGAACTCCTCCTTGGTCTCTGCTACCGCCAGCGCCTCCCGAAGTCCACGGTCAAGTACCGGGGACGTTTCCGATTCTAATCCCGATTCAAACCGATCGGTGCCGCTTGCGTCAGACATGCCAGCCGATCCTCCAAGTTGGTTCCGCACAAAGCGCGTTGCTGGAAATTCATAGTCGCGCCGGCTCAGTGCGCAGCCGACGAAATCGCCGAACGCACGCGGATTAGCCAACGCGTTCGGATTCGCAGCCTTATCCACCGGCACCCATCAGAATTTTCCGCACTGGGACTTCCTATTTTTTCTGCAATCGTGCGTCCGCCGGCTTGGCAGTCCCCACAAGAGATCCCGATAAAATCGCCGCAGTGCATCAGCGATCGACCATTCCCCACGTCACCAGAAGATCCGGCGGTCAGCATCGACATCATGATTACCGCAGGCTGAGGGCAGTTGCGCTGCTGTATCAGTATATCGAGAGCATCTTTAGAATATGGGCACGATCAGCTTGAACCAGAACATGTCGCCCTGAAACCGGTTTTCGGCGCAAAATTCCTTTTGCCACTGGAAAATCAGATGAGAGTGAGAGGTGGTCTCGTACTTCACGCTCGGACCGATCGCAAATACTTGGCCGCGATTTCCGTCCGCGCCGACCTTCACACCGTCCCCCTCATCGTTGTTTGTTTGCCGCAAATAGTAGCCACTCACGCCCACGGACCAGGGGCCGATATGTTTCCCGACCAGATAGTCCATGTGAAACTCGTTGCCTGAACGGTAGTCCGTTTCCTTGTTCCTCGTCTTCATGTTGTACATGAATTTTCCACTGACTTCCCAGCCATCGTTGCCCAGGTAGGTCAGCGCGAATACCGGCTCGAAGCTGTAGTAGTTTGCGCCGGCATTTTTTCCGGGTGCGTTTTTCCTGGCATACGCACCTGTCGGCAGGTAAATATCGACACCGAGTGCGTAATGCCATTCGGACGAGTGCCAAGTCAGGACGGCCGGCGTGATGTTGGCATCGCCGAAGGCGGTTCGGCTGTCCTTGGCACCGGCGACATCGATCGAGAGATCCATGACTGGCGGCAGGAACACGGCCCAGCCATAGTTGGCGCCGAAAAAGGTCGTCTTCGTCACTTTCACGAAGCGCAGAGCCTCGAAAGTCGAATTGAGGCGGACGCCTTTGCCGTTAGGGGCAGTGACCTTATTGCCGTTGCCGTCACGCAGCGCCCCCGATACATGGCCGACATAGTTGAGAAGGTAATTCCCCGGGGGCGGAAGCGCTCCCGCGAACCAGTTTTCCGCCCCGTTCGGGTATTGATCGCCCCCTTCCTTGCCCTGCGCGGCCCCGGCCATAAACGCCAGGGTTGCCAGCACCGCCTTCGCGCCGTTTGTCATTCGCCACACCCCCGAAAGAAATACATGATCTGTCAGGTCAGCGAGTAGTCGTGCTGGCTATTTGCGTAATCGACAAAATGATCGAGCGACCGCGGATTGGCCATTGCATTGAGGTTGGCGGCCTTGTCCGGCGGAACCCCCATCAGTATCTTGCGTACCGGCACCTCCATTTTCTTGCCGGTGAGGGTGGCGGGGATTTCCGGTACCTGAATGATCTTGTCCGGCACGTGGCGCGGCGTATATTCCGTGCGCAGGCGGTTGAAAATGCGCCTCTCGATGTCCTTGTCCAGGGTCAGGCCATTGGCGAGCCTGACGAAAAGCGGCATGAAGAACTGCCCATGGGGCAAATCGAGATTGACGATCAGAGCATCGTCGACCTCTTCCAGGGTCGCCAGCGCCCGGTAGATCTCGGCGGTGCCGATGCGCACGCCCTGGCGGTTCAGG
>CAYXEY010000019.1:0-22326 GCA_964464105.1 uncultured Planctomycetaceae bacterium | reverse complement strand
TGGCCGGTTCCCGAGCTGCAGGCGATCGACGATGCCATGCAAACTTACCTTCAACAGTACAGCCCCACCGGCGGCATCCTCGCGATCAGCCGCAACGGCCGCGTGATTTACCAGCGAGGTTTTGGGTACAAACACGGCTCGCCCAATGTAGAGTCGCTGTATGAGAACACACCGATGCGCATCGCCAGCGTCGAAAAGCCGCTGACTGGCGCCGCGATTCGCAAGATGATTGCCGACGGCGTGGTGGGCTTGAATGATCATGTCTTCGACCTTGGCCAGCCGGGCGGAGGACTTCTCAATTACGTCCCCTGGACTGGGTTGGGAAGCCTTCACTTGCGAGATGTCACCATTGATCATTGCCTGCAGCACAAGGCGGGCTGGGATCGCGGCCTGGTAGACATTTGCACGCTTCCTTCTGGAGATCCGCGGCCCAACTGGGGCGACCCGATGAATGATGAAATCTGCATCGCCGGTCGAATGGGAATTGCCAGCCCACCCGACCGTGACGACCTGATTCGTTACATGCTCAACCAGCCCCTCCAGCATACGCCCCCGGGCACGACCTACGCATATTCCAACTTCGGCTACATGCTGCTGGGCCGGGTGATTGAGGAGCATGCCGCGGTGGATCCGTTGACCTACATCCGGCAGCACATTCTCACCACGGGCCGTTGGGTGCCGCGCTCCGAGATCTTTTACGGTCGGACGTTTGTCGGCGATCAAAACGTCCGCGAGCCGACTTACTTCGATTCCGACCTGATGCCAAATGTCTTTGATCCCGCGGGACCATACGTTCCCGCGCCGTATGGCGGCTTCGCGATCGAGAACATGGTGGCTCACGGCAATCTAGTCGCCAGCGCGGCCCCGCTGGTGATCTATATGAATTACTACCAGGTGGCGCAAGGATACGACATTGGAACGCCGCTCTTGGGCAGCCCCGCAAGGACCGACCTGCATGGTGGCACGCTCCCCGGAACTGGTTCATTCATGCGCCAGCGCAACGATGGCATCAACTATGTCGCGCTGTTCAATAACGAGGCGCAGCACGGCGAAGTGCTCATCGACATGATCGATGCACTGATCGACGGTGGCGGGCTCACCTGGCCGACTCGTGAAATCGACGGCTTCTGGATGGACTTTGCGTATCCGGGTCCGAATCCTCAATTTGGAGCTTATCAAGCGCCGTTTCGCGATATTGGCACAGCAATCAATACGACGCAGGGTCATGGCGTCAAGTTGCACGTCAAGCCGGGACAGAGCAACTGGACGGGGACATTGAATTACACAATGCGCCTGGACGCGCCGCTTGGAACGGTTCGTATCGGTGTTTGACAGGTGACATGATTTCGGCGGCGAGAATCCGCAACTCTCAGGAGATTCACATGAAAACTCGAAGCATATTCATCGGCCTGATAGTCATGGCCGCGTTGACCGGCTCGACCCGTGCTCAGTCATACGACCTGAGCTGGCACACGCTTGACGGTGGCGGGGCCATGTTCAGCACCGGTGGCGTTTATTCACTTGGTGGCACAATCGGGCAGGCGGATGCGAGCTCTTTCGCGGCGCCGATGACCGGCGGCGGTTACACGCTCGTCGGCGGCTTCTGGACCGTCGGCAGCCTGCCGTCATGCTCGTGCCTGGGTGACATGAACGCGGATGGCCTGAAAAACGGCGGTGACATTCAGCAGTTTGCCCGATGCGTGGTCGGAAGCGGCCCATGCGATTGCGCCGATGTGGATGGGACGCCGGGCGTGTCCTCCAATGACGTCACCGTGTTCGTGGCGTCGCTGCTGGCCGGCGCTACCTGCCCGTGATTCAAACAATGCGCCCGCCACCGCAAGCGCTGGGCTTGCGATGGACGGGCGCGGTTCGGATGAAGGGTGATTCAGTTACCGGTGATCGCCGCGACGGTTGCCGCCCCGGTGGTCCCCGCGGCCATCACGACGGCCGTCGTGATCATTGTCGCGTCGATCGCCGCCCCGATTGTCCCAGCGATTATCGCCTTGATTGTCATGCCGTCCGTCATTACCCCGTCGCCAGTTGCCAGGCCTGAACTCGTAGCCGCGGTTGCCGCGATGCCACTGCGGCTGTGAATAGACAAAGCCCGGGCGGCGGTGAACATACGTGCCGTTCACCCAGACGAAGCGGTTGTTCACGTGGCGGTGATAGCCGGGTCGCCAGAAGTAGTCGGGTCCGCGGGGCGGCGGAATGGTCTCGACAATTACCGGCGGCGGGGCCTGCTGCACGATGACTGGCTGCTCGTCGTATTCGTATTGCACGTCCTGCACGACGGGCTGCTGCTGAACGACGACCGTGCGATCGTCGTCGTAATCGCGCACGTAGTTGTCGTCGTCATCGCAACCGGCCGCGATACTGACGATGGAAAGCACGGTCAATCCAAAATATCTACGCATGACTTGATCCTCCAGGGTTCACGGCTCGCCGCGCATATGCTCTGCCATCGAGCTACACAGCCCTCGCACGGGCCCGCACGGCAATCGCGGGGATCGTAGCGCCGGGCGATGCACCGCAGGCTGAATTGCGCGTAAGATGTTTGACAGCGGATTGAAATGAGCGGATAGTGTTTTCCACCCTCATGGCGGAATTTCATGGTCGAATCAACACCTGCTCCCGCGATTTCGGAAAACGCGCCCCAGCGGCCGCGGACTTCGCGCATTTTCGGCGCGATGCTGATCGTCATGCTCATCGTCGGATGGATGGGCTACCTGTTCTGGGTGAGCGGCGTGCTGGCCCACGAAGAGCGATTCCCCGGCGGCAAGGTGAAAGTCACGGGATTCCTGAAGCGGACAGGGTTGAGCGACTACAAGCGCCACGGTCTGTGGACCACTTATCATCTGAATGGAAAGTCGGCTTCGCAGGGTCATTATGAACTGGGCCGCAGAGTCGGAGAATGGAAATACTGGGATGAAAATGGCGAGCCCGTCGCCGGACCGGCTTCGGCTGATTCAGACAATTAGCGTGGATGCAAACAGGTGAACGACGCTCCCAATCAATCGCAAGGCTCCGCGGTGAAGCTCACATCATTTGCCTCGTGTGCGGGATGCGCCGGCAAGCTGCCCTATGGCGCGCTGGCGGACATGTTGCGCGGCCTGCCGGTCTCGAATGATCCCGATCTGCTGGTCGGCGCGGACCATTATTCCGATGCAGGCATCTATCGACTTCGGCCCGATCTGGCCCTCGTGCAGACGACCGACTTTTTTCCGCCCATCGTCGATGACCCGTTTACCTTCGGACAGATCGCGGCGGCCAACAGCCTGTCCGATTGCTACGCCATGGGCGGGCGTCCGATCAACTGTTTGAACATCGTTTGCTTTCCCGACAAGGATCTGCCGATCGAGGTGCTCGGCGCGATTCTACGCGGCGGTGCCGATCGCGTCACGCTCGCCGGTGCGGTCACCCTCGGCGGACACAGCTTGCGCGACACCGAAATCAAATTCGGGCTCGCGGTCACCGGCGTTGTGCACCCCGATAAGTTCATGTCCAACGCCGGGGCGCGTCCTGGTGATGCGCTGGTGCTCACCAAGCCGATCGGCAGCGGCATCCTCGCCGGCGCGGCGAAGAGTGGAAAAATCACCGCTTCGGATTTCGAGCCGGCGATCGAGACCATGCGCACGTTGAATGCCGCCGCTTCGCGCGTGGCCATGGAGATGGGACTTCGCGGTTCGACCGATGTGACCGGCTACGGGTTGATCGGACACGCGTGGGAGATGGCCGGGGCGTCGAAGGTGACGCTCGAAATCGACGCTGGTCGCGTTCCTTTGATGTCCGGGGCGCTGGATTTGGCGCGGGCCGGCGGATTGACCCGGGCGTGGAAGACCACGCTCGAACAGATTAGCGACGCATTCCGTGCGCAAGGGGTCGAAGAGGCCCTGGTGCGCACGTTGGCCGATGCGCAGACCTCGGGCGGGCTGCTGCTCGCGGTCAAGGCGGAGCGGGCAGACGAGCTGGTCGCAAATCTGCACGGCGCAGGTGTGCAAGCGTCAGAAATTGGCCGGGTGCTCGCGCACGATGGGACGCACGTTCGGCTGCGCGCGTGAGCGCACTTCACAAGTTCACCAACTTTCGATTGCATCCTGAATTACATAGGCTATGCTATGCGCGGGGTGAACCGCCACGCGTCGATGTCGTAGCATTTCACGGAAGGGTCGTCCAAGTCAGCGAGGGTGCATCCTGTGAACGGGAGTCGTCAGCGGCGCAAGAACGCCAGCTTATTCGAGGCCATGAGCAAGGCCCCGCAAAACGTGGAGCCTGCCCCGGCGCGCGCGCCGGCCGTCGCTTTCTGGCGGCGTGTGCGGCAGCCGCAGGCGCCGGCCATGATGGTGGCGGAGCCTCTGACCGAAGAAGAGGCCCAGGCGGAATTATCAGCGCAGCGTGCCGTGCGCGAAGAGATTGACCGCCGCGAGCGCGATGAGAACGCGGCGCGCGAAGCCGAGCGTGATGCCCGGCGAAAGATTGCTCAGGAGCAAAAGGAAGCCCGTCAGCGCGCCAAGCATGCAGCCAAGCAGGCGCGGGCCGCGGCCAGGGCCGGCGAACAGCAGGCCTCCCGACCTATCGGTCCAACTCAGGACGAGGTGTATTACCCGTTTCTGCGAGCGATGCGAGGTCGATTGGTCGTCACGCTCAACACCATGACGGCCATGATTGTTGCCGTCGTCGTCGCCGCTGTCGGAATGGGTGGCTATTTCCTGGGGAATCGCATCTCGAACGGCGGTCCGTCGGATTCGACTCATACTACCTTGGCAGGGATCGTTCCCTCCACGACAGGTGAAGGGGACAATCCGCAATCGCCACTGGCTTCGTTGGCCGTTGAACCATCGGCAAAGCCGTCGAAGCCGAGTGTGCAACCTCCAACCACACCAGAGCTCAAGCGCCTGTTGACACCGCGGAAGATTGAGCCGACGCCACCTGCGATCGAACCACCTCCTAACGCCGGTGGTGTGCGGGCGAATGCGCCAACGTCGCTAACTCTCGATGCCAGCTTGAATTACCTTCAAATCGAGTCTTTCCTGGTGGGCGGTGATGAGACTCCGGAAAAGGTCCGGGCTGACCTCGTGGCGGTGCGTAAGTACCTGGCTGAGCGAGGGGTACGTACAATTGCCAAGCGCAGGTCGCGGGATTATGTCCTCTTTAGCAGCGAGGGATTCCCCAAGGGGCCGGAGGGGGCCTCCGCGCGAGCCTCATTTGCCATTAGAATTGAGAATCTGGGCCGCGAGTATCGCCGGTCCGGCGGACGGTACGAGTTCAAGAAGTGCTACTTCGTATCCGCGAATGAGGTTGCCAAGGGGCAATCGGAATGACTGCGTGCGAGTAGCCGCGGTGATCCCGTTCGCACTGACCGCATGTTGAATCATCGCAAGCCATCGCATCTGAGGAGTCTGTCGCACCATGTCGCTTGATCGATCACTGAAAAGCAAGGCGTCGCTCTCGCGACATCGCAACGTGCTGACCCGCGCCGAGCGGATCAAGATCCTCTCCGATGAGGAAAAGTGGAAGGAAGAGAAGGGCATCTTCGGCCTCCCCAAGGTTCCCCATCGCAAGGCTGCGGTTGGCGGCAAGGTCAAGAAGGAAGCCAAGGAAGGCGAAGCAGCAGCAGCGCCGGGCGCTGCTCCGGCGGCGGGCGCTGCGGCTCCGGCGGCGGATGCGAAGAAGGCTGACGCCAAGAAGGCGGATACCAAGAAGCCTGAGGCGAAGAAGGACAAGAAGTAACGTCGCCCTCTCGCGGGACCATCGATGAATTACGAGGCCCTGTTCGCTGAGCGGGTCGGCCGCGTCGAATTCTCCGGCATACGCAAATTCTTCGAGATGGCCGCGCGGATGAAGAATCCGTGCGACCTCTCCATTGGCCAGCCCGATTACGACGCACCCGCCGCGGTCAAGCAGGCCGCGGTCGACGCGATTCTCGCCGGTCACAACCGCTACACGCCGACTGCCGGACTGCCCGCACTGCGTGAACGTATTGCCGCGGAGGTTCGCCGCGAGACCGGCGTTGATACGTCTGTCTTGATCACGTCGGGCGTTTCCGGCGGCCTGGCCCTCGCGTTTCTGGCCTTGGTCAACCCCGGCGACGAAGTGGTCTTCGCCGATCCCTATTTCATCTCGTATTTGCAGCTCGTGCGCATGCTGGGCGGCACGCCGATTCCAGTTTCAACCTATCCTGACTTCTCATTCGACGCGGCAAAGTTCGACGCCGCCATCACGCCGCGCACCAAGGTGCTCATCATCAATTCGCCGGGCAACCCGACCGGTCGGGTCATGACCGAGGCGGAAGTGGAAGCAGCCGCAGAGCTGGCCCGCAAGCGCGGCATCGTGCTGATCTCAGACGAAATATACGAGGGCCTCTGCTATGACCGGCCCACGCCGTGTCCGGTGAATCTCGCCCCGGAGCAAACGTTGCTGTTGCGCGGATTCGGCAAGACCCACGGTGTAACCGGCTGGCGGATCGGATATGCCGCAGGTCCCGAGCGGCTGATTCATGAGTTAATCAAGTTCCAGCAATTCACCTACGTGTGTGCGCCATCGCCGGTGCAGCACGCGGCGCTGGTTGCGATGGATACAGACGTCTCGGTTCATCGGCGGGAGTATGCCGAAAAGCGCGATCTGGTGTGCCGGTTGCTTTCGCGGGCGTTCGAGTTCGAGCGTCCGGGCGGCGGCTTCTACGTATTCCCGAAAGCGCCGGCCCGGCGTCCGACCGGCACGCAGTTGGCCATGGCCGCGCTGGAGCGCGAAGTGCTCGTCATCCCCGGCGAGGTTTTCAGCGGCGTCGACACCCATTTCCGCATCAGCTACGCCACGAGTGACGCCCAGATTCGCCGCGGTTGCGACGCGCTTTGTAGCATCGCGGGGGAATAGAATAGGGTGTGGTTGCGTCGGCAGATTCCCCGTGCGAATTGCGTGTCCTGATGAAATCCTCCAACGAAGTGTCAATTCGAATCCGCCCGCGCCGATTGCTTATGCCATTGCGTCTATGGATATTTGCGATGGCCGCATTCTCGATTTCCAGCGGCTGCAAGGGGCCGTGGTTCGGTGGCAATCAGACTTCGCAACCTTCGGTCGTGCAGATGAGCGACTCGCCGTTTCGTCCAACCTCCGAGCCGGTCGATCCGACGGCAGAGGAGAATGACGATCCCGGTGAGGATGACGTGATTGAATCGCCGATCGGCTCGGGCGAGCAGCCGATTCGGCGTGTCACGGTGCGCTTGAACGTGCTGCGCGTGACCGCGCCGACGGGCGCCTTCACCAGGAACACCGCCATCTGGCGGACAGTCGTCGGCGGGATGGCCGACGCATGCCTGCGAGATAACGGCGTGCGCGCCGCCATCGGGCGCGATTCGGATCGCGCCGCACTTGAAGCGTTGCTTGACGATGTGCCCGACCATCGTTCCGCGGTGGATACGCTCACACCCGACATGACGAGGCTGGTGGAGTTGACGCTCGGCCCGTGCGAGAAAAATCAAAGGGTCTTTCACTACGATCGCGCGGGTCACCTGCATGGCGACGAATTTGAAAATGCCAAGGTGCGGCTTCGGATTGCGTATGAAGTTCGCTCGGCCCGGCTCGATGACGTCATGCTTCAGCTCATGCCTGAGGTGGAGGAGCCGCCCGGTCCGATGAAATGGGTGATTACCGATGCCGGTGCGGCCCAGGTCGAAGAAGAGCGGCGGCACAGTTTCCGGGAGCTGGTCTTCGGGGGTACAATTCCTCCGGGCGGCTTTCTGATGCTCGGGCCGACGCCCGACATCTATCAGCAACCCCTCTTGGGCAAGGCCATGTTCGTGGATTCCAATCGAAGCGAAGACGCCGACGAGGAGCCGCGAGAGAGCCTGCTGGTGATCAGTCCGATCGTATCCTCCGCTGACCGACCCGGGCGATAGCGGGGCTGGGTGGGAGCGGCCGCAACCGGCGGCTGGATGACTCCGCATGGGCGAACGCGACGACAGCTTCTTTCGATACCTCTGCGAGCATCTGGGCTTTATCCAAATCGCGACCGACGCCCGGGGTTGCATTTCATTCTGGAATGAACAGGCCGAGCGACAGTTCGGTCGTACCTCGACCGAAATGATCGGTCAGCCGCTGGTGGACGTGCTGATTCCGGCCGAACGCGAACAGGCGTCCGGTCGGATTGACGCGGCGCTGAAGCACGGCGAGCCAAGCGAACTGGAAGTCAAGCTCAACCACCCGCAGCGCGGATGGCGAACGCTGATTCTGATCATCTCTCCCATTGAGAATGAGGCGGGCGAGCGGATCGGGGTGTCGGCGAGCATGCGCGACATCTCCGAGCGCAAGCGGCTGTCGCAGGAGCTGGCCAAGGCGCGGCGCATCGGTTCACTGGGGCACATGGCGGCCGGCGTGGCACACCACTTCAACAATATCCTCGGCGGCATGATGGCCGGCATCGATTCGGCCCTGGCGACCGACAACCCGCGAGAGCTTCGCCGCACGCTTCGCACCGTGGCCCAGGCCATCGCGCGGGCGACGCGCATCACACGCCAGTTGGAGACCTTTGCCGAGAGCGAGAATCGATTTGGCGAGGAGGCCGCGCCCTTGGATCGCATTCTGGCGGCGTATATCGAGAAGTTGAAGCCCGCCGGCGAGCGGATGCAGATTCGAATCGATGCGCGGCTGGGTCCGCTCGATCCGCCGCGGGAGTTCGATGCGCACAAGGTTCAGCCGATCATCGAGAGCCTGGTGCAGAACGCGCTCGACGCCATGCCGGAGGGCGGCACGCTCACCATTGAGTTGACTCAGGAAGCCGATCAGGCGGTGCTGCGGATCAGCGACACCGGCGTGGGCATGCCGGAGGAAGTCCTGGACCGGATCTTCGAGCCATTCTTTACGACCAAAGGCGAACTGGGCGGCGGCACGGCGAAGAACATCGGGCTGGGTCTGGCCGCCGTGCATGGATTGGTGTCGGAATTGGATGGGGCGATTCGGATTGACTCGCAGGTGGGGACCGGTACGACGGTGACGGTGCGGCTGCCGCTGGCAGTGCGACAGGGCTTACCAGTTGCGCTTGGGGCTGACGCTGCGGGCAGTTAAGACAAAGCAGATCCTTATGGGCGTCACACATGCCGACGTAACGACCGTCGGCATGACACCCCATTCAGACTTCCAAAATTTGCCGGGCATTCAGGAAGACCAGCCACTTTTGACCGACTCTGCCCGGCCAGAGTTTGTCCACAGCATCCGCGTAAATTGACAGTTGGCCGCGATAGAACTGGGCTCGCTCAGTCAGGGCGGTGCCCGAGACGCGATCGGTCTTGTAATCGATTACGTCCCATCGTCCGTTGTCGTTGATCAGGCAGTCGATGATGCCGCGGACAAGGAGTTGATCGCCGCCGTCGATGGCCGTGGCCGCCGAATCGAAGCGCTGCGGCGGCGCGGCCATGACGAAGGGCCATTCGCGGCGGACCTGCGTGGACGACGCGAGCATGCGGCGGCCGAGCGGCGATTCGAAGAACCACGCGGCCTCGTCGAGATTGATCTCGCCGGCCTCGGCAGCCAGCACCACGCCTCGCTCGATCATCGCGCCTAATTGCGATTGGAGATCGGCGTGATCGCACGCGCGGCGCAGATCAACGTGCTGCAGGAAGGCATGCGTAAGCGTGCCGCGATGCGTGGAGACATCGAGGTCGTCAATCCCGATGAACTCCGGCGGCGAGAAGCGGAAATCGCGCGCGGTCGCTCGATTCGCCGCGGCCGTCGGCTCGCCGTCGATCTGCGGACCGTGTTCCCAGCGGCGTTTGAGTTCGCTGGCGGCGACGACGGCGGGGATGGTGGTGAGCGATGCGGCGCGATAAGGAGTGACGAGTCGTCGCTTCAGGATGTCGAGATCGGCGGCGGGGCCTGATGCACGCAAATCATCGGGAAGTTCGCCCATATCGCTCAACAGCTTCAGGCGCTCTTCGGCTTTGACGACCTTCGGCGGATCGAGCTTCCAGTTTGACATCGCCGCCGCGGGATAGACGCGTGTATGAAACAGCGGTGCTTTGCCGGAGAAGGTGATTTCGGGAAGCCCTTCCGACTGCGGCGCCATGCGGTCGACGCGATGCAACTTTGCCGGCGCGGCGCAGACGGCCGGCACCACCCAGTCGAGCGCCGAGGTCGCCGAGCGGCGGGCCAGCGCGGGCAGCGGGCCGTCGGCGAACGTGCCGGCCATATGCTCGTCAACTCGCTCGATCTTGCCAGTGCCGACGAGAATCAACCGATTCTTCGCCCGGGTGAGCGCGACATACAGCACGCGCATCTCCTCGGAGAGCGACTCCGCGCGGATGCGGCGGCTCACCAGTTGATGTGCCAGCGTCGGATAGATGATGCGCTGCTCAATATCGACCGCCTTGAGACCCAGCCCGAGTTCGCGATCAAATAAGATCGAGCCGGTCGCGTCGCCGATGTTGAACCGCTTGCCCAGTTCGGCCACGAAGACAACCGGAAACTCCAGTCCTTTACTGCGATGGATGCTCATCACGCGGACGACGTCGGCGGAGGCGTGCTTGAGCGGCGCGGGTTCGAGGTCCATCTCGGCGTCGCGCATCTGGTTGATGAAGTCGAGGAAGCGATGCAGACCCTGGCGTTCGAAGGTGCCGAACTTGCGGGCATGGTCGTGCAGGGCGATGAGATTGGCGCGGCGCTGCTCGCCCTGCGGGAGGCCTTCGACGTAGGCGAGGTAATCCGTCTCGTGCAGGAGCTGCCAGAGCAAATCGGCCAGTGACTTTTCGTGAGCCGCCGCGCGCAAGTCAGCGAGCCGGTTGAGGATGGACGCCACCCGATGGCGCAGTTCTTCATCCTTGCCGCTCTGGGCATACGACATTACGGCCGCGTGGAAATACCCGTGGCGCGTCGGTGGATGCGTGCGAATGAAAACAAGTTCGGAGTCGGTGAAGGGTTTGCCCAGCATCGGTGAACGCATCAGCGCGGCCAGCGGCAAATCCTGTTGCGCGTTGTCCAGCACGGCCAGCAGCGAGAGGCAATCGTTGACCTCCAATGCATCGAAGAAACCGCCGGCGACGTCGGCATGGACCGGCACGCCCATTCGCGATAAGGCGCGAATCATCAGCGGGGCGCGATGAGCGAGCGAGCGGAGCAGGATGACGATGTCGCGGAAAGGCGTGCCAGCGGTGTGCAGCAATTCGATTCTGCGGGCGATGACCCAGGCCTCGCGCTCGATGCGCTCCCAGTCGCCGGCATCCTCGACCGGCTGCGCCGGGTTGGATGATGAGGTCTGTACGTCGTCAGATGAACTGCGCCGTGCGGTTTCCTCCAGCAGATGCAATTCGATTCCGGGAATGGTCTTGTTGACGCTCGACTTCGGCAGCCCGTGTATCAATTTGCTGCGGGCGTCATAATTCACGCCGCCGAGGTCGGGGGTGATCAGCCGCGCCATGACCGCGTTGACCGCGTCGATGACCGGCTCGTCGCTGCGGAAATTCTGCACGAGATCGATGGCCACACCGGATGGAGCTTCGCGATCGGTGTCGGATGAATCGAAAAGACAGGCGTTGGCGGGCTTCGTGGCGGGCGACGTCAATTCGCCGGCCGGTTGAAATCGGGCGAGCCGGTCGAGAAACAAGCGCGGCTCGGCCAGCCGGAAGCGATATATGCTCTGCTTGATATCGCCGACGGCGAACAGATTGTCGGGGCGATGCGGGTCTTCCTCGCGGCTGACGCGGCGGAGGATCTCGGCCTGAATCGGATTCACGTCCTGAAATTCATCGACCAGCACATGGTCATATCGATCACGCAGTCCGCGGGCCACGCCCGATGAATCATCACGCAGCAACTTCAGCGTGCGGCGCTCCAGATCGGAGAAGTCCAGCACCCCGAGGGTCTCTTTCTCGACGGCGTATCGCTTGCGCAGGTCTTTTACCAGTTCGACGAGCATCTCAACGTGGGCGGTGCAGCGCGACAGGCCGTCGGCCCAGAGCTCGCAGGTGTAGCGGCCGAAGGGCGTCGCGAGCCGCTTGTTGAACAGATCTTCGCGCACCTCACGACAGATTGCCTGACATTGCTCAAAGGTCGCGCGTTCGTCCGGCTCGTACGCGTCCACCACTTTGCCGGAGGCGCGGGGGATCGCGAATTTGAATCCGGTGATTCCACGATTGCAGACGGCGTCGAGCGCACCTGCGGCCGCGCCCCGCCCCAGCGTGTGACGCCAGGTGGCAAGTGCGTCGGCGTAGTCATTTAGACAGGTCAGGAACTGTGTGCCGATCTCGCCTGCGTCCTTCACCGATTGAATCGCGCGGTTCATGTGATCGAGCTGATCGGCGATTTCATCGGTGAGTTGGCTGGCTACGAGTGTGCGCCAATATTCCTGCAGACCGCCGTCATCATCGAGTCGAAACCGACCGGCGGCCTCCTTGAGCCAGTCGTCGGGGTCGGCGATGGAATCGAGAAATCCGTCTAAAGCGAGCACGAGCTGAATGAGGCTGTATTCGCGGCCGGCGCCATAGCTCTGAATGAGATCATGAAAGCGATCGCCGGCCTTGCCCGAAGCACTGGCTGCATCGCGGAAGACTGCCTCGGCCAACTCGCTCCGCAGGATGGATGCATCGTTGGCGTCCATAATCGGGCTGGCCGGTTCGACGCCGGCCTGGGCGAAGTAGCGATCGAGCACGCGCTTGCAGAAGGCGTGCAGCGTCGAGATCGAAGCGCCGTCGAGCAGAGCCAACTGCTGTCGGACGCGCAGATTCTCGGGATCGCTCGCCAGTCGTCCGCGGAGGGCCTGTCCGATGCGATCGCGCATCTGGGCGGCGGCGGCCTCGGTGAAAGTGACCACGAGCAGTCGGTCCATGCGCGAGGGCGGCGTGGCGTCCATTACGAGGTGCACACACCGCTCGGCCAAAACGGCGGTCTTGCCGCTGCCGGCCCCGGCGGAGACGAGCACGCTGCGGTCCGTTGTGTTGATGGCCAGCTTCTGCGCGGGGGTCCAGGCGGGTTTAGCCATTTGACTTCTCCCCGCCCTGTTCAGTCGCCGGTTGGTTGCGCATCTGGTCGATCACCTGGCTGCGCGAGAGCACTTCGAGCGATCGGGTCTGGCGCGTCTCGGTCTAGATGCGAAAAATGGCTTGATATTCGCATTGCGAGCAGGCGACTTCGTGTCCGCGGCGGAAGGGCAGCACGCGGATGTCACCGGAGAGCCAGCGTTCGGCCAGGCCCGTCAGGGTCTTGCGGGTGCGATCGAGCAGGATCGACAACATACCGGGGGGCAGGGCGTCCGATCTGTCGATGTAGCCGAGTTCGTTGCCATCGTCCTTGTCGGGTTTCTTGCGATAGACCTGAAAGACCGCGCTGGCCCCTGTTCGGCCCTTCAAGCCGGGGTCGAGTTGGTCGAGGCGGCCGAAGTCGAGAACGCCGCGCGGTTGGTAGGTGGCATACTTTTTCGAGTCATCGTCGGTGACATCAGCCGGATGATCGACTTTTGTATAGGAACCGAGCAGGGGCAGATAGAAAGCGCCGCCGGCAAGAACTCTCGTGCCCTTGTATTGAATGTCGTTCTCGCGAAGCACCAGCAGATAAGTAAGCAGTTGCAGCCGCAATCCGTGAAAGGCCTCGTCCAGCCGCAGGAAGTCCTGCGTCTTGCGCTTGTAATCGAACACGACGCCGATGGCTTCGTTATCCGCCAGGGTCACATCGATGCGGTCGATTTTGCCGCGCAGCGTGACGACGCGTTTATCCGGAAGCGCCAGGGTGAGGGCCGGCAGGTGCGGCGTCTTGCCGATGCCGTAGACGTGCTCGGTGAATTGCGGCGATAGTTCAGTCTTGTCGAGATGGGCCCGCTCGCCGCGGATGTAGGCGCTCAACTCGAATCGTCCGCGACGGTTCAGCTGCTCGACTTCATGCTGGTCGATGCGGACCTGCTTGCCCAGCGCGGTGATGGCCGATTCGGTCAGCTCCTTCACGAGTTTGTCGATTTCGGCGGACTTCAATTCGCGCAGTCCGTTTTTGCGCTTGGCATGACCATTGACGAACTGTTCCAGCACGGCGTGGTAGAGGGTGCCCATCTGCAGCGGCGAGAGTTCGGCGATGGCGCGCGGCTTAAGCCGAAGCCCATGCGAGATGTGATGTTTGAAGGGGCAGCGGGCGAAGTCTTCGAGCCGCGAGACGCTGGTTTCGAAAGGCGGCTCCCACAGCGCGGCGATCGCTTTGGGCTCAAGTTCCACTTTCTGCGGCAGCGCCAGGGAGCGCAACGCGGCGGAGACTTGCGTTGAGATCGTGGGCACCTCGCGGGCCCATTCGTACGCGCGGGTCCATGGGGCCGCTTCCTGAGCTGACGTACGTTCCTCGGCGACGGCGCGCAGCGCCCCGGCCATGCCGCCGGCGAGTTGCGACGCCGATCCGATCGCGTTGATCCCCCGACCTTCCAGCACTTCAATCTCGACATGCGGCAGGATTGCGCGAACGCTGTCCCAATAGGGCGAGGGTTCCAGGGCTCGACCGGTCTCGTCAGCGGCGGGATGGCTGATCCAGAGCCTTTCGCTGGCGCGGGTGAGGGCGATGTAAGCCAGCATGCGTTCGTCGAGCATGCGGCGGGCGCGGGACTGGGTCAATTCGACGCCCGTCTTCGCAAGGATGGCCCGCTCTTCGTCGCCCAGCACGGCCGCTTCCGACGAGGACGAGGGGAACTGTCCATCGCCGAAACCGAGTACAAAGACTGCGCGGACCATGGGATGGCGGCTGCGCTCGATCGAACTGACCAGCACCTGGTCGAGGGTCGGTGGCACGAGGCCGAGGGTGAATTCGCCGAGGGCCGATTCGAGCACGTCGCGCAGGCGTCGAGGCGAGAGCGGTTCATCGCCCAGGGCCGAGACCAGGTCGTCGAAGAGGGCCATCAGGTCGCGCCAGACCTGCTCGTGGACTTCGATTGCGTCCAGATCGCCGCGCTGATCGGCCGCGCGGCACAGTTCCCGGAGACGCTTGCCGGCATCGAGCGCGGTGAGCAGTTGGTAGAGCCGATCAATCCACGCGCGGGCGGGAAGCGTGCGCGGGCTTTCGCCTGCGTTGAGATCGCGCCAGGGTTTGAGCACTTTCACGAGATACACTCGCGCAGCGTTGATCGCGTTGAGCAGATCGACTTCTGCTTGTGGACGCGGACGCGCCGGGTCGGACTCGGGATCGATGGGATGCGTCCACGGCTTCGTCCAGAGCGATGCATCGTAAAGCCCCTGCGCGAGGATGTAATTCTCCAGCGCGTCGGCATCTTGCAAAGAGACGCCGGTAAAACCGGTCTTCAGCAGCAGGATGGCCGCATCGCCGAATCGGCCCGGGTCGCCCTGCATGGCGAGTGCGGCGCGGATGACCTCGACGAGCGGATGGTGCCGTGTTTCGCGACGATGGTCTATAAAGAAGGGGATGCCGCGCTCGGTCAGCGCGGCCGAGATGAGATCGTGATAAGGCGCGAGGTTCCGCACGATGATGGCCATGTCGCGCCAGCGCATCGGACGAGCCGCATCGTGAGCAAGATCAACCATGGCATTGATGGCCGCATCGACCTCGACGCGGCGATTGGCGGCCTCGACGAGCCGCACCGCATAGTCGCTCGGCGGGGCAACCGGCGCGGACGCAATCGTTCGATCATGGCTGAACAGTCTCCGCTCCAGCGTCGCGAGTGATGAAGCGGCATAGCGCGGCGTCTTTTCGAGGCGCATCGGCGGATCGATTGAAACGCCGGCGTCGCGAAGCTGGCGGGCGAGGTGATGCCATGTTCGCTCGGTGCGGGCGAAGAGCGACCATTCATTCGGCGGCTCATCTCCGCGCGTGGCGCGTTCGCGCGGGTCGAGCAGCAGGGCGATGTTGACGGCCGTCGCGCGCTGGGCCAGGGCGACGATCATGCGCGACTGCTGGCGCGTGAAACCGGCGAAGCCGTCGATCCAGATGCGCGAGCCGGCTATCCAATCAAGCGAATCGAGCCGGGCGCGGGCCAGATCCAGCACGCTTTCGGGATCGACGCGCTGGTCGCCGAGGAATGCGAGATATGCGCGGTAGAGCAGGGCGAGATCGTGCAGCCGCGGGGCGGTTGGATCGTTCGTATTCTCGGCCGCAGCGGCCGCCGCCTGAAGCTCCTCGATGCTGACCGACTCTTGGAGCAGCTCGGTGATGGTGGAGGCTAGCCCGGCGACGAAGCCAGGCCGATCGGCGACGGATTGAAACTCGCGCAGCCGTTTGGCATTGCGATCAATCAGCAGCCGCAGGGCCATCTGCCGACCCAGCGGCGAGAGCGGCGTCAGCCCCGGCGCGCCGGTCTCCTGCAGGATGCGCCGCGCGAGCCGCCGAAAGCTGAGCACCTCGCAGCGGCCCAGCACGGGGCAGCCGCCCGTGGTCAGCAGCGCCCGCTCCATCTGCAGGGCCGCCTGCTCGGGCACCAGCAGCACCAGGCGCGGACCCTCGGCGGGCGAGGGCAGCAGCTCCTCGGCGATCTGCATGATGCACGCATGGGTCTTGCCGCTGCCGGCCGGGCCGGCGATCAGGCGCACGCTCATGCGGGAAGAATAGTCGAATCGAAGCCTGCAAACGAAAATGACGAAGCGCAAAAGAAAGCCCAAGCCATGTGTGGCTTGGGCTTGTGATGGACTCATTGTGGAACCGGCCAATGGCCGGTTTCACAGGCTTTGGCCTGTGCCACAAGTCAGTTTCTATAGCTTCGACAATTCCTCTTTCGCCGTCACGGCAAAGCTCGTGTCGCCGTACTGCTCGATGATGTTCTGATAGTACTTTCGAGCAGACTCGGGCTTGCCGTTCTTGACCATGCTGCGGGCCATCTGCAGCCAGCCTTTGCACTTCTTGGCGGCCTCGGCCTCACGGATTTCCTTGCCGATGGTCTTGTCCGTGCGAAGCTGCTTGAGCTTGATCTTGGCCATGCCCGCCGCGGTCGTGCCCTCATATTCCTCAATCACGGCTTCGAAGGCCTTCATCGCCTGCGGATATTTCTTGCCCTCGACCAGCCGCTCGGCTTTGGACAACGCTTCAGCCGCATCGGCCTCGGACAGTTCGATGCGAATCTTGTCGACCAGTTCCTGAGCCTTGTCGGCGCTGGGCGTCTTGGGATAGTCGGCGACAATCGACTCATAGGCATCAAGGGCCTCGCGGAGCTCCTTCTTTTTGTAGAGCTTGTCGGCCTCCTTCAAAGCAGTGGCCGCCTCGGCCGCGGCTTCCTTGGCCATCTCCTCGTTCGATTTGGGCGGTGATTCCTTCAGACACTTATCGACGGCCTTCTCGGCGGCCTTTACGTCGTGCCCGATGTAGGTGATTTTGCCCGCGGGATTCACCACGAAGAACGTGGGGTAGCCCTTGATCTCGTAGGCCTTGCCGCTTTCGGAGCCAGAGGCGATGTAATACGGCGTCTTGTCTGCTTTGATGTGCGCGGCGACCTTTTCGTCTTTCTCGTCAGAGAGGCCGATGATGTGGACGCCCTTCTTGTTGAGTCTCCGGTGCAACTGCACCAGCGCGGGGTGAGCCCGCTTGCAGGGCCCTCACCACGTGGCCCAAAAGTCGATCAATACGATCTGACCTTTGAGCTTGGCGAGCGTCACATCGCCCTTGGAGTTGTACCACTTGCCGCCGTGAATCTCAGGGGCCTTGTCGCCGACCTTCAGCGCCAGGGCCGGCGTCGCGATCGCGACGCACATCAAGCTTGAGAACATTAACGCGCGTTTGTTCATGGCATTCCCTCTTGAGATTTACCAAAACTGATTCGTCCGGATACACGCTCGCGACCGCCGAACAGCGGATCGCAACATGTCCGGACGTTCAGAATACCGCCGATTTGCCTGAAGGGTCAAGGCAATTGTCTTGTGCGCTCGTCGGCAGGGCGTGGTATTGGGTTTTTGACCCTACCGGGCCAGGGCCACCGGCGCTGCGGACGTCTTCCCGACCGTCTCAAACGTTACGCCGCCGTTGGAGGACTGGATTTCGATAAGGCCATCGCCCTTATTCAGGGTGGCCGAGAGGTGCTGCCGGCCCGACTCGAAATCGCGCATGTTGCCGACCTCGTCCAGCTTCGCGGTCACGCGGCCGTTGCTGGTCCGCATGTTGAGCTTCGCGTTCACGGTGCCCGGCGCTTCCACCAGTACGCGACCGTTGGTGCTGACCGCCCTGATTTCGGGCCGGGCCGGAAGCGTGGCGATGCGCAGTTCGATCGAGCCGTTGCTGGTCTTGGCCGACACGTTGCCGGTCACGTTCATCGCGAGAATGCCGCCGTTGGAAGTGACCGCGGCGACCGAGCCCGCGCCGACGCGATCGAGCCGGATGGTCCCGTTGGAAGAATTCACATCCACGTCGCCGTCGATGTTGGTCAGGGTCATGCGTCCGTTGCTGGTGTGGGCGGCGACTTTGCCCTTCGTATCGGTCACCGTAACGCTTCCGTTGCTAGTGTCGATATTCGCGCCGGAGGCGCCGCGGGCCACGCTGACCGCGCCGTTGCGAGTCTTGAGGTCCAGGGCGGCATGGGGCGGGAGGGCGATGGCGAATCTGGCCCCGCGGTTGCGTCCGCCGGCGTCGGACGGCCATCGGGCCGCGACGCGCACGGTGTCGGCCTGCTGCGGATCTCGTGCCGCGGTGATTTCGATCTGCTCGGCGTGTTCGTGGGCATCGGCCTCGCTGATGCCGCTGGCGAATTTGACCACCCGAATGTCGGCATCCGCGTGAGATGGATCACATTTCACATCGATCGACCCGTTGCGGGTATCGACGAAGACGTGCTTAACCCCGGTCAGATCGACGATCTTCTGTTCGTCGATCTCGGCTCGGGCGAGGTACATGGTGCACCCGGCGGACTGGGCCAGGAGGCAAAGGGCGAAGAGACCGGCGATTCGGCGGGGCGAGGTCATTTGGAATCTCCAAAGGGTCTGGGTTCCGGCTTTGGGCGACCGGGACGACAGGCTGGTATTGTAGACAACGGCGGTGATATTTGGGGTTTTCAGGTGTGATCGGGGGATGGCTGCTTCAGGGCCCCGAGTGCGAAGAAGCCGCTCCCTGCAGACGCATAAGGGCAATCGCCGTTGCGCTCCCTGGCACTTTCGAGCGAACAGTCGAGTCAATGACCCGATCTGCACTTTTTTGCGGATTTTGAGGAAAAAGCCTTAATTTTGCTTGACAACAAAACTTGTCAATGATATCTTCACGGCATGCTCGGGATTCAGGTCATCGATGATCCGGCGGCCGCGACGGTGGCGCTGGAACCCATGCGGAGTCGGCTCCTCTCGGAGTTGTCCACGCCTGCCTCGGCGGCGACGTTGGCCACGCGGGTCGGACTGGCCCGCCAGAAGGTCAACTATCACCTGCATGCGCTTGAGTCGCACGGCCTGGTGCGGCTGGACCAGGAACGCAAGTGGGGCGGACTGACCGAACGGCTGCTCGTGGCGACGGCCGCTTCCTATGTTGTCTCACCCAGTGCCCTGGGCCCGGTCGCGGTTGATCCGGATAGGGAAGCCGATCGACTGTCCGCGAGCTATCTCATCGCCGTCGGTGCACGCGTCGTCCGCGAGGTCGGCGACCTGGTTCGTCGCGCGAAAGAAGCAGGCAAACGCCTGGCGACGCTGGCGGTGGATACCGAGGTCCGATTCCGCTCGCCGACGGAGCGGGCGGCGTTCACCAAGGAATTCACCGAGGCCATCACGAAACTCGTTTCGAAATATCACGATGAATCCGCCCCCGGCGGCCGCGCACATCGCCTGCTGGTGATGGCGCATCCTCTTCCCCCAAAATAGGAATCCAAGGAGCCACCATGTCGAAGATTCGCCGTGGCGAAAGCGTGAAGAAAAAAAACTCTCGCCAAGCTGAAGACCAGCCGAAGTCAGGCAGGTCGACTTTGAAGAAGGGTCAGCGTTCCGTCACGGATAGAGTGGAAGCCTCTGGCGCGGCCCAGTCCGCAGCCGATCGTCGAGCGGCGGAAGCCGAGTTGAGCACGCTGGTTGACGAGTTCACGCCCGACAGGGCACCGCTCATCACGGCCCTGAGAAAATCCCTGCGGAAGCGTCTGCCAACGGCTCATGAGGTGGTGTACGAATATCGCGACTGCTTCGTCACCAGCTTTTCACCCAGCGGGCATGGGTTCGAAGGCGTTCTTGCCATCCGCGGCAGCGCTGACGCCGTCAAGATCTACTTCAATCAGGGCAAGGACCTGCCGGATCCTGAAAAACTGTTGCAGGGTTCCGCCGGCCAAGTGCGTTTCATTTGCGTAGGAGGCGCATCCGATCTCGCTCGACCGCCGGTCGCCCGCCTGATCGACGAGGCCATCGCTCGCAATCGCGTGCCGTTCGCGACCGCCGGCCAAGGGTCTGTGGTCATGAGTGCGTCGACATCGGCCAAGTCGAAGACCCGCCGGACTCGCCCCGCCTAACGCGCGGTTGCGCACATCAAGGTTGCGGGAACCGCGCAACCGCTAACGCAGAAATTTGATTCCAAGGAGTCATCATGAGCGTGAAGAAAGATGCAGACGGACGTCGTTTCATTCAGGTTGAGGTCGAGGTTCCCGGTACGCCGGAGGAAGTCTGGCAGGCCATCGCCACCGGACCGGGCATTTCGTCCTGGATGGTGCCGGCCGAATTCGAAGAGCGCGACGGCAAGCCTGTCGCGGTGAAGATGAACTTCGGACCGGGCATGGAATTGACTTCCCCCGTGACGACCTGGGAACCGGCGCGAAAGTGGATTGCCCAGGCCGATGGCTTTGTCCCGGGCATGCCGCCGATCGCGAGCGAATGGAGTGTTGAATCGCGCGGAGGCGGCATATGTGTCGTCCGCATCGTCCAGAGCCTTTTCGCCAGCACGGATGATTGGGACAACCATCTGGAAGCCGGCGAACAGGGATGGCCGGGTTTCCTCCGTGCTCTTCGGATCTATCTCAGGCACTTCCGCGGGCTGCGCTCGGCGACGATGAAGTGGATGGCCCCGGTCGCCGGTTCGGAAGCGGAAGCCTGGGAAAAAGCGACCGCGGCACTGGGACTGAAGGGCGTGAGCGCCGGGCAGCGTTGGACCGCGCCATCAGGTGTTCCGACATTCAGCGGCGTGGTGGAGTACTACACCGAGCATCCGTACGACGCCCTGCTGCGGCTCGACAAGCCCGGCCCGGGCATCGCCGCCCTTGGCGCCTTCAACTGCGGCGGGCCGAGCATGGTGGCGCTGGGTTTCTATTTGTATGGCGATCAAGCAGCCGGCACCGTGGCCCATGAGACGCCGCTCTGGGATGCGTGGTTTCAAAAGCGCTTCCCGAACGCCAATGGCTAACGGCTCGTGAGGTACTACGGCAATTGCCGCAACGAACAGGCTTCGGTGCGAAGACCGTTGCAGATTCGGATTTGCGGCATGCGCATGACATCATCATGCGAATTGTCGAGTCGATGGCCAAGCCGACCTGGCTGTGACTGAGACAAACGAGCGAGGCGCCGGCTGAGTGTCTCAGCGCGGCGCCTCGGTTTGCTTGAGTTCTTTTTCGAATCTAATTCGCAGACTTGCCGCACACTTCGCCTTGCTTCCGTAGAGGAAAGCTCGATAGTCGCCGGGAATCAACCACAATCGAAATCAGCTTCCAATGGTGACTGCGGCGGTGGGGCGAAACTCAAGGTCGTTTTGATCGGCATTAAAGAACACTTGATCGAACGTGCCATCGACGGATGGCGCATTGTTGAACTGGAATCGAAATGACGAGATTGGACGTCCGGCCAGGATGTCCTCCTTCACTTGATTGGTCACGTCCAGCTCGATGACCTGTCTGTTGAGGCCGCTCGGCAGGGTCGAAATGGTCGCGATGTTGGAGTTCAGGGCACCGCCTGCGAAGTTTGTGATTGTGATGCTGGAGACAACGTTGACATGATCGACCTGCATGGAACCGAAATCGGCGAAGGGATTTCCTTCCGGAGCCGAGCCTTGCAGCCGCAGGGTCACGTTGGTGATGTTGGCGCCGGCCGGGATCGGACTGAGCACGACGCTGACGATGCCGCGCTGAGCCAGGTTGGTGTTACCTTCATCACCGGCGATGACGGAGTTGTTGGTCAGCATCCCGGTAAAAAGTCCGTCGCTTCGCAATGTGCCCGTGCGGTCGAAGGCCGTGTCCAGCCTGATCTGAGGCTGTGGGACAACGCCGCAACCCGTTGCGCCGCCGGTGATCGCAGCCAGCGACAGGCAGATAAATAGACCGGACTTGAAGTTGCTCGTCATGATTTGAATCCTCGTTTTGTTCGTGATGTTTCCCACGAGGCGCTTGCGGCCCCATTGAGCCGGAACCCCGGCTCCAGACGGATGAAATCGAATCTCGGTCGCTCAACCGCCAGCAGATGAGCGGAATTGGATGGGCCACATACACGCGACCGACCTATTTTT
>CAYXEY010000018.1:0-23306 GCA_964464105.1 uncultured Planctomycetaceae bacterium | reverse complement strand
ACGCCGTTGTCGCTGGCGTAGGCTTGGGCGTTCATGAATGGATAGTCTAGGTAATCCGCCAGTTCGGTGTTGCCGCCCCACAAGTCAAGGGCCTCCGCCATCAGGTCGCCGCGGGCGCGCATGCGGCCAAAGTCCGGGATTTCCAAGTCCATCCTCGGCGACTCGGAACTAAGGTAGTACATCCTGTCACTGGAGTTGCGGTAGTTATCCACAAGGTGGTGCAGTTCATGCGCCAGCCAGCCGCGCACGTTGATGGCCGATATGGGGTCAGCGGCCGCTTTATCGAGGTGCGTGAAATCAACCGCAATCGCGCTGTCTGCCGGACTGTAGATGGCGTACCCGAGGCCGAGCGGCTTGAGGCCATAGAAGCCGCCGCTCTCCATCCATGCGCCCGGTATGCCGGCCTTCTTCAGGTCGGCCAGTGCGTCATTCAGCACAGAGCGTTGCTGCGTTTCCAGCGGCTGAATCCTGCGCCGCGCCATCGTCCGCTCGTCAAGGGTCTTCGTGGAGGTCTTCACCTCCGCGTTGCCGCGCGACACCTCGATGGCGTAGGGGCCATAGAGTCCTGTCGGTTTGGCTTCCTCCTTGCCCGTGAAGGGCCACTTGTCCTGCCGGGTGATGTCCGGGTTGGCCTTGTCAAACCCCCCTGTGTTGCCTGTTGCGCTCTTGATTTGGGTCGGCTCGAACACGGCAAACTGATCTGCCGTAGAACCCATATCGCCAACGCGACGGAAAATCACCCCATCATTGCCCGCCGCCCTCGCTTCATCAATGAGCGTCGCGAACACGTCGGGGTTGTAGTTCCCGTCATAGCCATAGTCCGCCAAGTGTGTCGCCTGCGTGACGACGAGCGGGTTCTTTATCGACAGGTAGGCCGGCACGAGGTTCGCCCCCTGCGCCTCCCACACCCCGCCCGCATTTTGCCGGCTGTTGAGTTTCCCTGCGGCTAAGGCGAACTGCTCCGCCACCTGCGGAGAGGCGGTAAAGAACATGGCCTTCTGCGCAAACGATCCGGTCGCAGACCCCGCCTTGCTTGGGTCGAACGCGGCAATGTCCGCTGCCGTGCCGTGATACACCACCAGCGGCTTGCCTCTGGCATCCACCACCTTGCTGCCCTTAAACCACGACTTGAATGCCGGCGTCCCCTGAGCGACAGGGTTTGTGGGCATCCCGCCACGTGGTACAATGCCGGTGGAGGGTTTCGCTGTGGAAGACTGGAAATCACTGGTGGCAAAAGGCTGGCTGCTCTTCGATGTGGAAGAGAAGGCGGTCGCTTTGTCTCCTGACGGCATGGAGGCGGTCTGCTTCGGCCCTGAGCCACGCAAATTCCCCGCTGCCTCGGCAAGGCGGAACGGCACACCGGCCACCCCTGAAGAATTCTCGGCGCTCATCGAGGCCGACCGCGCTTCCCCGTAAATCAGCTTCGACAACTGCGCCGCCCGCGCTTCCCAAGACAGGCCCGCGCCGTGCGCCCGCGACACCTCGTAGAGCAAGTGCGCCAATTCCTTCGCCGCCAGCATTTCCGGCGTTGAGATCTGGATCTCCCCATAGCTGCCGTCCGGCATGACCACATTGACGAGGATGTCGCTGTAGCCCTCGAATGTGGGGGTCTGGAAGCGATCCTTGACCCGGTCAATGGTGTAGGTCGCCTCGATCTGTTTGAGCGCCGCCTGCGCCTCCTCCTCAGTCCTGACGGCCACTGTGGCGCGCAGGAAGTCCTTCATCTTCCCGGTATTCCAGTTGTTTTCCTTCACCAGCTTGACCGCTGCCCGGTCTGCCGTCTTGTTCGGTGCGAGCACAGGGTAGCCGCCGACTTTGGCGGCGATCTGCTTGACGCTGTTGTCAAAGGCGGGCTTGTTGCGATCAGCCGCCTCAGCGAGGTGGCGCATCATGTTGGTCGCCCTGACCCGCTCCTCGCGGGTAATCTCCTCCTTGGCGACAGGAGGGGCCTCGGCCAATAGGCTCTTCGTGGCCTGAATCAGGCCATCAGGGAGAACCTGCTCTGCACTGAGGGGGCGAAGGGGGAGGCCCTGCGCTACTTCTTTGAGGGGGGCGCCGGTGCGGCGGGCGTATTCGCGGGTGATGGCGCGGCCGGGCCCGGCGAGCCGATCCAGCCGCGCTTGTAGATTGCCGCGTCCCGGGGCAATAGCTTTAAGCCTTTCGATAAGGCTATTTCCGCGAGGGTCTTGTTGCCAGTCGTGCTCATCGGGATAAACGCTCTCCGCGGCGTAGGGGTTGATTTCAGCGCCATAAGTCTGCGCCACCTTTTTGGCCTCGTCAAGGAACTGATCGACCGACTTCCCCATGAACGGGAAGTTAATCATGTGGATCTCGCCACCAATCTCCGTGAAGCCGGCGTCTGGCCCCATCACTTCGTTGATGGTCTTCATCATCTGCTCCATGCGGGCCTGCGTCACCGCCTTCGGGAAGGTGAAGCGGACACCAACCTCCATGCCCTTCATGTTGTTCATGTCGCTGTCGGCGCGGAAGAACGGCACGGAGTTCTGCTTGTTCGCGTACATCCAAGCCAGCGCAAACGCCTCGACGCCACGCTTGTCGATGTCGGCCTTGTTGCCGCTCCTTGGCGCCAACTCGATGATGACGTTCGGCTGCACGCCCTGCATGTAGCCGCCACGCCCCGTCTCGATACGGACGGCCGCATTCAACCCGACCGCATCCATGATGCCCTGCAGATTGACCGCCTTGCTCATCTCCTTGTTGTACTTGATGCGATCCTCGATGGGCAGGGCCATGATTGCCTTGCCTTCGCGGGTCGCGGGCGATGGCACGAACTCCGCCGTGACTTCCGTGGTCGCATCGCGCCGCTGCTGCGGTGTCGCCGGCGAGCGGCCGGGAACGTACCCCTTCTGCTTGAGGTAGTGACTGTAGTCGCGCAACGCAATCTCGAAGGCGTAGTCGGCGAGTTGCTTGTCGCTCATGTCCTTCTTCCAGCCCCGGTTGCGGTATTGCCCCGCCAGAGAGCGGGCCTTCTGCGGCACCCATGCCGCCGCCTGCAGATCGCGCGGCAGCATGCCGACCACCTTGGCGGCGAGCCGGGTCGCTTCCTCCATGGCGGCGTACTGCTTGGGGCTTGGCTTGTCGGTGCCGAAAACCATTTCCCCCATGTGCATGTCCTGCGTGGAGAAGCCGCCGTCGTCGGTGTTGCGCATCGCCTCGGAGATATTCCGGTAGAAGGTGTTGGTCTTCAGGCCAGACCAGTCCTTGCCGAAGTACAGCAGATCATTGGCGTGCTCCGTCCGCTTCAACCCGAGTTCCGGCAGCGGCTTGCCTTGAATGAAAGCGTCCCACGCCTTGGTCGCCAGCGTGGTGTTGCTGCTCACCTCGGTCTGCGGGCTGGCGATGGCGAGCAGCTTGATGAATTCGTCCGCCTGCTCCATGTCGCCGTCGAACAGATCGAGGATGTAGTCGGCCGACTTCTTGTACCAGTCGCTCCCCCCGAAACCGCCACTCTCGGCCGACGCCAGAATCTTGCTGCCCACCTCGCGCATGTCCTCTACGGTGAAGCCTTTGGGCGCAATGGCTTCGAGCGCGGTATCCGGCAGGGTGTCCCATGTCACCGCACCTTCCGTGCTCACGTCGCGCGTCATTTCGCCGCGCCGTCCGCCCTCGCCTACCTGCATCGGCTGAATCGGCAGGCCGGCCGGCTCTTCGCTCACCACCGTCCAGTCGGCCTTGGGTGCGTCCTGCGCGAAGCGTTGCCGCACCTCGCTTTCCGTCACCGGCGCAAACTCCCGGCTGAAGTCCTGCTCGAACGCCTTTGCTACATCACCCATTCCGACGGGGAGCACTTTGTCCATGGTGTCTTTCGCCAGCGCGCCGCCACGCGCTACTGCGTGCGCTCCACCCGTCTGCATCCCGCCCTGCATCAGCGACTGCAGCACGGTGTTGAGGATGTCGCGCTTCACATCGTCGTCGCCCGGCACCTGCCCGATCATCCTCGACAACTCGTGGCCGATGAGCGTAGAGGTGACTTCACCGCCCGTATCCATCGCTGCCGATGCAGGGTAGAAGCCCATGATCTTCGCAAGGTTCTGCCCGCTCATTCCGCGCTTGAAGGCCGGAACCGCGCGCACCAGCGTTTCCATCTGCGGGATCTCGGTCGCGGCTTCCTGTGCGCCCTGCAGCCCGCCGTAGAGAATCCGCTCGGCAATGCCGCCGCCCGCCTGCTTCATTTCAGCCGAGCCTTGCGCAAAAGGCATTTCGGCGAAGGTCGTCAGGCCGAGCGCCTTGGCAAGGGTGGGCGACCCCTTCACTAGGTAGAGAGCCATGCCCGGGGCTTGCCTGATCGCCTGAGACGCGGCTTCCGCGCCAATGCTTTCCAGATAGCTGCCGAGCCGCCCCCTCGCGATCAGGTCAGCCTTGTCCAGTTCCTTTTGATAGGCGTCCTGCCCCTTCGAGAAATCCTCGGCGCCAACCGCGTCGGCGGCAAGCTGTCCAATCTGCGAGCCGGTGCGGGCCATGGAACGGTGCGCCATCGGCACCCCCGTCTCGACAGCCCGCATCGTGCTCTGCGCTGATTCAATGGGGTGCTTTATTCTTTCCTTGGCGAACTCGGCCACGGCATTGATAACGTCATCACCGCGGCGCGGCATGATCGGTAGCGGCTGCGTCGTGATGACCTCGCCGGCCGGGGCCGTCATGGAGGGCGATGCAGCACGAGGGGTATTCACCTTCTGCAGCGTCTTCGCCAAGTTGAGGTCGGACTCCGTCATCCCCATCGGGGTGACTTCCTGCCGGCCGGGTTCCATCACTGAGCGGTTGTTCAGCGTCCGCGCCGCAGCACTCCTCTCGAAGAAGTCGCGCATGGGCTTGGTCAGGAAGCCGCCCGGCCCCTCGGTGGCAAATCCCTTTACGGCACTCGCGGCCGTGTTCAGCCCGCTCATGATGAGGTCGTTGCCCGTGGCCCGCTCGTCACGGCGGAATGCGTTCCACGTGGGCGAATCGAACATGCTGGTCAGCGCATTGAAGATGCCGGTCTTCTTCGGCGCAGGCGTATCCACTACCTCCCACCCGGGGCTGACATCTTCCTCTTTAACGACTTCCCAACTCACTTGACCCTCACCGGCTTGCCGTCCTGCAACGTCCAAGTCTGGCCGTTTTTGAAGGTGGTGTTCTTGCCCTCCTTGAGCGCACTCAGCGGCGGGGTGTCGCGCTCCGCCAGCTTCTTCTCAAGCGCGGGCGCGACACGGTCAGCGATGACCTGATCGATGGTCTTTGGTTTTGGTGGCGGAGTGACGCCCTCAATGACGCGCGGCGCACCCTCCTTGTTGGTGCTGAAGAAGACCGGGTTGCCGGCCGCATCCACGCCTTGATGAGCGCCGCTGAAGACATTCACATTGTTGCCGGAGCGGGCGAGGATCTGCTGCAGGAACTTCATCGCCGGGTCGTTCGGGTTCTGCGCCATCCACTGCGCCGTCTGCACGTTGGCGGGTACCTTGTCGGTGAGCACGTTGCGCCCAAGAGCGGCCTGCCCGGAGCGGATCATGGGGTCTGCGCCAGCGGGATTTCCGGCCCCTGACGCTTTCATGAAAGCGTCAGCCAGCGCGCGGGTGATGTCCGAGGTGGCCTGCTCACCGGGTACCTTCGCCATGTTCGACATATAGCTGCCGATATCATTCGGCTTGCCGCCCGCGATTGCGGCGTAGTGCTGCAGCGCCTGCATCAGCTTGGTGGTTTGATCCGGGTTGAACTTCGGCACAGTCGCTGGCGGGCCGGCGACATCAGGCGGGAGGTTCTCCATCGTCGTCGCCGGCTCACCCGTGGCTTGCTGTTGGCGGAAGGCGCGGAAGTCAGGGAGAGTCACACCACCATGAGAGGCGCCAAACAGTTCGGCCATGTTCAGGCGGTTCTGCTCTTCCTCGCCAGCGCGGCGCTCCTTCTGCAGATTGACCCGCATGTTGCCGAGTTGCGCCTGCGCCCCCAAGCTGGAATTGAAAGCCTTTTGGTAGTGCGGGTTCTGTGTCTGATCCCCGAACAGGCTGCGCATCGCGCTACCGATCCCGCCGGTACCGGCCTCACCCCAATCGACGTAGCTGCTAGGCATGCGCTTCTCCTTTACTTTGGCGGCGAGCCGGCACCACTCAGCATTCTGCCGAACAGCATCATGCCGGCGTCGGGCCGGATGTTCTGAATACCCTGCGCCGCGCCCGCCGCGTGCGTCCGTGCATCGCCCATGATGTTGTTGGCGTTGCCGAAGGCTTGGCTCATATTGATGGCGGTTCTGCGGGCATTGTCGGGGTAAGCATTCATTCTCGCCCACAGTTGCGAGAAGTCGGCCATGCTCGCAGCATTGTTCGCCGTGTTCGAAGACTGTCGGTCAAGGAAGTCCTGCGAGACGCGCCCCGTGGCCCCCGAGAGTGGCGTAGCCTCTCTCGCCCGAGTCAGGGCATTGCCGATGCTCCCCTCGCGCGCCAGCGCCGCATCCTGCAGGTTCTGCGCCTCTGCATTCGGGTTGAGGTTCTCCTCGCCGAACTTCTTCAGCACCTCGGCCTGCTTCCTCTCCTTCTCCGCTTGATATAACTGCTCGGCTTCGGTGGCGCTATTGATGTTGTCCTGAGCGCCCCCGAGGGCGCTCTGTTGTATCAAGTTGCCGCCAAGGCTCATGAGCGACTGCGGGCTGAAAAGCTCTGAGAAGATGGAGGGGAGTCCGGCATTCGCCATCGTCCATGTAGCCGCGCCGGGCGCAAGCGCCCCTACGAGTTCAGGCATCCCGGCAGTGATGACCGGGAAAGCCTCAGCAGCCAGCGATGCCGCTACTGCCGGCGCTGCCGCCTCCGCCGCAGCAGGAGCCGCAGCCCACTGCAGCTTGAGGAGCCCTATCGGACAAACCAGTGCAGTGAAGTGTCTGAAGAACATGGCTCACCTCTTAGTTGTAGGTCGTGCCGGTTGGGTTGCTGACCGGGTTGTACTTCCATGAATCGTCGCCTGCGAACCTCGCGCCTGCGGCGTTCCCGGCTGCGGCGGCGTTCGCGTTCCCGCCACGCAGGATGTCATCGAAGAAGCCGCCCCACTGACGGCCGCGCCCACCGGCGATCAGGTCGTTCAGCTTTGTCGCCATCGAATTCATCGCGGACGTGATTTGAGTGGAAGCGTCAGACCCCGCGTTGATCTGTGCAATGCCGCGCTGATAGGCGTCCTCAAGCGACCGGTCATACTCGTTGCCGGCGTTCAGCGCCATGTCCTCGATGTTCATGGTGCCTTCGTCGCGCTTGCGCATGAGGTCGGCCATCCTGTCGGCCTCGGTCGATCCACCGCGACCACCTTGGCGCGAGAGCATGAACTTCAGTTCGCGCTCTGCCTTTTCCAGTTCGCGCTGGAATACAGATGAGTTGTAGTCGCGTATCCCCCCCATCATCCCTGAGCGATTCTCCGCCCGCTGCGCGGCGAGCGGCTGTCCGCTTCGTGCCGAGTTCAGGGTGGAAGCGAGGTTGTCGTGCTCGGACTGCAGTCTTGCCACCTCGGCGGAGTTGATGGGGCGGCGTTGCGTCATCGGCCCCCACTCTCCCATTACCTCTTCTTCTCCCGGTGTCTGCGCTGCCTGCAGTTGTTGCGCGAGCGCGGACAGTTGCTGCTCAAGCTGTGGGATGTTTGCGGCCGTGTTGCCGTAGCCGATGCCAGCACCGAAGTCGTTGCGGTACCGCTCGCGCCGCGCTTCCTGTTCCCGCGCAAACGCTGCAGGGTCGCCACCATCCCCGCCACCACCGCCAGCGTAGAATGTGCATGCCCTCACCAAGGCCATCAGCAGCCAGTCAATCAGCAGGTTGTGTAGCTTCATGGTTCTTCCCTCACTTTCGCGAAATAGAGCGCATTCTGTCCTCCCACTCCTGCGCGACGTTTAAGACACTCGAACTCGAAACCCAACTTGCGCAAGAACCGCTCCGCTTCAGGGTAATCCGTCAGGCAGTGCGCCTCGATGCGGTGATACCTGTTGTCCGCCGCCTTGATGGCCCGCTTGATTCCAACCCACGCCTCTTTCCAGTGCCGGCAAATATCAGGTGTCGCCACCAACCAAGCATTCAGCACGCCCGGGTGCAACTCATCGAAGCCGCTGCACACCACAGGGATACCATCCTTGTCGATCAGTGTGTAGGCAGCGAATGCGTGCCTGAAGCGATCAGCCGCCCACAGGTCAAGCGACGAACTGCGCGAGAAGGCGATGACCGACTCCACGTCCTTCTGCCGCATCTTGTGCGACAGGTAGGTGATATCGGCCAGTGACATTTCCTTAATCATAGGTTGCCCAACTTCTCGTAGTGGAAGGAGATCAGGTCGATCCTGAAGTCCTCATTGCGTGCGTGCTTGATGGATGGCGAGATGCCGGTCGCTACCACCTCCAATGGGGTGAGCGTTCCGGGGCGCATGTCGCCATCGATCTCGATGGGGATGGTGCGCAGTTCTTCGTTGTTCGGGTCAATGCCGAGCGTGAGCGTGGCGCTGCCCTTGCACACGATGTCCGCGCCGTGAATCATCTTCAGGCCCGAGGGGGACTTGAAGTCGAGGAAGGGCCACGTCACCTCCACATCGATCAGCGAGTTCTCATCGAGGTACTTCGTCTTATCCACGAGATAAACGTCGTCGTCGTTGCGCAGGTACAGTTGGTTGTTCAGGATGGTGATGTCGTCAATGATGAACGGGAACTCGTAGAACGACCACGCCGACACCTTGGAGGTGCGCGAGAACGAATAGACGAAGACCGTGCTGCCGAGGCAGACCCACAACTGACCGAGAGGCGCGGCGTAAATGCAGATCGGATCTACGCCAACCATGTAAGTGGTGATGATGGAATCGACCGGCGAGCCGATGTCCGTGTCCTGCAGGTTCGCCGTCATCTGATTCACCGTGACGGAGCGCACACCCTGATCGGCAAGGAAAAAGACGTCGTCGGCGAAAGAGGCGGGCGAGTTCGGGTGCCGCGTGCCGACGCCATAGATGCGCTGCTTGATGACGTTCAGGGCCGGGTCTGGATCGACAGACCACAGTTGCGCGCCGTCCGCGAAGAAGGCCACGAGTTGATCTTGAAACTGTCCAAGGGAGAGGCAGTCCTGAGCATTCTCCTGACGCAGCGCCACCGGCAGAAAGCCGGCATCGCTCGTGGCTGTCCAGTCGCGCGGCGCGGAGTCCGCGCAGAACTTCACCACATCGAAGGGCGACGTCTTCTTGGTGCTCCACACCTTGGAGGCCGTCTTGGTCACCCCGCGGCCATGCGGACAGTTGGTGTCGGCAATGGCGGTGCCGACGCACGTCCAAGTCACGGTGCCATCTACCACCGTGGCGCCGTAGGTCGTGGGCCATGTCGGCTCCACCCCGGCGCTGGTGCCGCCCGTGGTGACCTTGTACTGCAGGCCATTGGCCGTCACGGGGCGGCGCAGGGCGTTGAGGGCATAGACCGTGGTCGCCGCCCACGCGCCCGGATCATCGAGCCAGTGGTGCCTTACGTCCCCGTTGGCGTACTCGGCCGCGACGTAGAGGTAGCCGCCGAAAGAGTCGCAGTACCATACCTTGGTGACGGCCGACGACGATCCCGGGTACTGGATCTTGTTGGCGCGAAACAGCGGATTGGCGTGCGTGATGGTTCCCGACTCGAAGAATGTGTTCAGCTTGCTGATGCCGGAGCGCAACCCCTTGGTGCCGGTCTCAAGCGTGGTGACCTTGGTCAGCCCCGGCCGCTTCTGGATCGTCTTGCCAGTGGTCACATAGGCGTTCTTCAGGACACGGAGGCGGGTCGCATCGGCGACACTCGCCCCGCGCCGGAGATCCAGCCCTGAGCCAAACTGATCGAAGACGATGACGGGCATGTCACTTCGCGAAGAGGATCATGATAAGGCCGTCAGTCGGGTCGCCGCTGACGTTGACCGTGATGCCGTTCTTCACCTCGACGCCAGTGCCATAGACCTTCTCTGCGGCAGCAGCCACCGAGATAGCGGCCGGTTCGAGTAACTGACCGGACGCCGCGGTGTTGTCGTAGATGTCCATCGTGAGTGCGCCGGCGTTGCCGAGCACTTTGTAGCCGAGATAGACACCACGGCCAGAGAGCACCACGGTCGCGCCGGCCGGGTTGATGACGGTATAGCTTGCTACGTTCTGATTCTGCATGGTGCCTCCTAGATGACTTTCGGTCGCATGAGTAGATCGTCGTCGTGGCCCGGTGGCCTGATGACCTTGGTTTTCCAGTTGTCGGCGCGAAGCTGTGCGAAGATCGCCGCAGCCTTCTGTTCGTACTTCTCCGCATCGGGGTGGCGGTAGTGGGCCTTGGCGGCGCCAAGCGCGACTTGGAAGACGAGGTTGTCGTCTATCGGGCAGACATGTTTGTCCTCGCTAAACTCGGGCAGGTTCATCATGCCGAAGACGCGCACGGTATAGGTCGTGTCGCGCTCAGGCCAGAATTCGAATTCATCGGCGCGCACCTCGTACCTCTGCGGGTAGGTGTTGTTCTGAATCGAGTAGTGGCTATCCTTGATGCCTTCAAGGATGGGTTGCCAGTACGGCGTGCCGGGCGAGCCGATATCGACCGACATCCTTTCCAGCTTGAGTGGGTTCATTTCACTGCCCCACGCAGACCACAGGGCGTTTGCCGAGCCGGCCGGCAGCAGGTAGTCCCAATACTTCGTCAGAGTCTTCCAGCGGCCGACGATGTAAAGCTGGCTTGCGGCCTCGTAGAGGAAGCTGTTCATGATCGCTTCCTGCACGACCGCCTGCGCACCGCCCGACCCGTAGCCGAGCCGAGCGGTGAGTGCGACCCGCAACTCCTTGAGAGTGCGGGCCATGCTTACTCAGACTCCGGTGCGACGGGTTCCCCTTCCGCCACAACCTCGACCGCATCTGGCACCGGAGCATCAGGTGCCGGCTCGATGAAGTACAGGCACCCGTCCTCGCCCACGCCGCTGACATTGGCCGCACCATGCACGCGGATCATTTCGCGCGCATGCTCCTCGGTGCAGTCCAGTTCGACCGCGCTATCGTCCTTCTTCACGAGGATTTTCATGCTGCACGCTCCGCACTCTTGGCGGCGATGCCCGCGGCTTCTGCAGACTCGGCCTTCAGGTTGCGCACCAGTGCGACCAGCGCGGGCTTCTTGTCGCTCGAACGGTACTCGATGCCGGCCGCGTCCAGCATGTCGCGGAGATCGCCCATGCTCAACTCGCCCACATCCTTCGTGCCAACCCTGTCGGAGAAGCGGCCCATCGAGTAGGAGCCATAGACTTTCTCGACGTTGCTCATCTTCACTTCGGGGTGCATGCCGTACTTCATGGTGAGGCGCTGGTACTCCTCGAACGAGTCGCCATCGAAGACGGAACCCAACTTGCTCACGCGCATCAGGTGCTCGATCTGCGCGGCACGATTCTTTACGATGGTTGGATCGAGCAGGCCCTCGGGGTCACTGATGACATCGATGGCTGACTCGCCGTGGATCTCGGCTAGGATCGGTATCTCATGATCCCAAACGATGGTTGGCGTTTTGTCCGTGAGGTTCGTGCCGGAGCCGGTACGAGTCACGATCACTAGGACGCGCTTGCTTGCCATATTCCCTCCTGTTGTGAAACCGGGGGCGTCAGCCCCCGGTTGATTGATCGCCGTACCCTTGGGGGGTTACGCCAGCGAGAAGACGCACTGAGCGCCGGCGCGATTCATCGTTGCAGCGCCGCGCCACGTCAGGCCCCAATAGTACTCGTACTTGTCATACGCGCGGGGCGGCTTGCGCGTAATCATGTCGTGGCCTTCGAGCGGACGCAGACGGATGTGCTTGGTGTTCAGCATGTAAGCACGCTTCTTCCACGGAATGCCCGGGGCGTAGAGGTCGTCCAGATCATCGAACTCCGGTGACCACTCGACATCGATGCCGTGGAACAGTAGCATTTCGGTGCCGCCTTCCAACCGCTTCATGCCGCCGGCGCCCATGTCCATCCGGCCGTAGGTCTTCATCATGAACTGACGGTAGCCGTCGATGAAGTCGCCGCCCGCGAGGATCTTGTTGGGGCGTCCGCCGTTGCGCGTACACATGCGCCAGCCGAGTTCCATCTTGTCAAGGATGTCGCCGGTCGTGGTCGTGACGGTCAGGCCGGTGTAGGCGTTGTTGCGCCACCACGCATTCGCAGCCAGCGAGCGGTCAATGGTACCGACCGTGCCGGAGGAAGGCGTGAGGGACACCAGCGCATCGAGGCCGGTGACGGCGTCGGCCGACTGCGTGCCGTCCAAGTGCAGCGCCTGCGAAAACTTCTCCTCGAAACCGAGGCGCAGGATTTCGGCCTGCTCTTCAATGAGGTTGGTCAATTGGATCTTCTCGGCATCCGACGCCTTCGAAGTACCGGGGTAAGTGTCCTCGGTAATCTTGATGCCGTTCTGCGCGAGTTGATCTTCCGACAGGGAGAAGCCGTCGTGGGCGGAGCGCCATGCGTACATGGCCTGCTCGATGGATTGACGCTTGTTGTAGGTGACGATCTGCGAGCCGCTAAACCACTGGAAGTTCGACTGGTAGCGGACGCGCAGTTGCTCCACGATGAACTGCTTGGCACCGGGAGCGGATTTTTTGCCGCTGTTCATGAGACGCAGAAGAGGGCGCTCGATGGCGACCTGATCAATCGGATTGTTCTTCACGTAGAAGTCCAGCCCGATCTTGCCTGCGTCAGAAATTTCCTGACTGGTGAATGGCATGATGCCTCCTGTAAAAACGAAAGTGGAAACGAAACCCTTGGGTGACGAAACCCTAATACGTCTTACAGGAGGCGAGCCTGTGTTGCAGCCCTACTGCTCGGTGCGAGAGGCGAGCCTCGCGTTACGCCTGCTTGGAACCCCACATGGCGTCGTGCATTGTCTTGGGGGCAGGCGCCGCACCCGAGGGTGCCTTGCCTGTCGGTAGCGGCCGTTGTCCGCTGCCAGTGGCAGCAGGAGCGGCTACAGCCCGTCCAGCCTTGATTGAATCATACACCATCTTGATTTGCAAGGGCCACACCGAGGGGTGGAAGTTCTGCACGATCTCGTGCAGTCGCCCGCCCGTGAAACCACCCCTGCCGTCCGGCGTGCCGATGACCAGCTTCTCGATCTGCGGATAGTCGAAGTCGGTCTTGCGCCACTCGCGCGTCATCTTGTCGATATCGACCATCGCCTCCCTTGCGACGTGTTGGAAGTTGGCGATATCGCGACTCTGCCGGTCGTTGGCTTCCCGGGTCGCCCGGTTGGCCGTCTCAGCCTGTCGCGCCCGGGCAATCTCCATGGCCCGCTCTGGCGTTATCTTGTAGGCACGGACATCCTCAGCCAGATCCGGGAACGCGGACAGCGGGTCGGCCGCGCCGCCGCTGATATCCTCGCCCAACTGCAGGGACAGGGCCTTCAGTTCGCCGAGCAGGATGTTCTTGGCCGTGGCGAGGTCGCCTGTATTGACGGCTTTCACATACTGCGTTGAGAGGGTGAATTGCTCTGGCCGCATGCCGGCCTGCTGCATATAATCGCGGAACCCGTTGAGCACTTCCTCGCGGTTATTGATCTCAGAGGTAAGCTGTTGCTTCTCCTTCTCGTGCTCCTTGACCATGCCGACGAGGCGCTGGAATCGCTGCTGCCCCTTGGGCGACAAGCCCTCCGGCATGGCAAGCGGATCATCATCCAGTTCGCCCTGCTTGGGCTTCTCGCCGGGCTTGGGCTTCTCGCCGGCCTTCACCTCCTCGGTTTTCTTCTCACCCTCGGCGGTCTTCTTTAACCCTTGCTCGATGGCTTCGAGCATGGTCGTCGGGCCTTCCTCCTTGCCTTCCTCCTTGCCCGTCGCAGCGCCCGCTTCACCTTCCCCGCCGCTATCCCCGGGCGCACCCCCTTCACCCCCATCGGGCGCACCCCCTTCACCAGTTCCCCCATCGGAACCAGATCCCTCAGCACCTCCGGCTGAAGGATCGCCTTCGCCACCGCCGTCATCGCCGACCACGCCGAACGACAGGAACGAGAACAGAAACATCCACAGTTTTTTCATTGCAACCTCCTTTTTAGTTTAAGAGGAACCATTCCTCTTCCTCGATCAGCAGCATTTCTTCCTTGATGGCTCGGAAGTCAGCCATAGTCAGCTTCGGCTCGGCGACCTTGCGGTCTGCCAGCTTGCGCTTGTCGGCCAACACCTGCTCGGCAAGAGCGACCGCTCGACTCACGATGAGCGGATCGCCGAAGTCTAACGGGATTGTCTTATCGGTTGCAACAGGAGCGGAATGTTTCTTTTTGATTGGCCGCTTATCGCGCTCCTCCAAGGCCCGTAGTTGATCCACGAGAAGGGAGTGCGTCGGGATGCGGTCGTCTATCCACCTTGAGCCGAGATCCGGCCGGAAGGTGATGGGCGGAGCAGTGATGGTGCCAACACCGAGGCCGGCCGTCACCAGTGGGCCACCAAGCCCGAGGCCGCGCGTCAGGATCATGTGAAGCGTTCGACCCTATGGGGTGCCGCGTTCCCATCGTAAGGCACCGCGCCAGCCTCATCGGAATAGACCTGACGGGTGTAGAGCACCGCGCCGGCATCGTTATAGACAGTCTCGATCCCGGTTGAGCGATCCAGAACCTTCTTGTTGCGCAGGTAGGCGCGGATCTCGGAGGAGAGGGTGTTGTTCGCAGCCACCCCGGTGTCGATGGTGCCAAGGAGTGGGGCCGCGGTCGCATCCACCACGCCTGCATCGATGTCGCTCACGCGCACGCTCGGGAAGGGTGTGACGGTGAAGATGGTGGTGGCATCCGGCTGCGTGACCCAAGTAGTAGCTAAAGTGGCTACCTTGGTTGAACCATCGTAGGACTCGATGCGACGACCACCCTGCCCCACGCCTGTGCCACCCACCGGAGTGACATAGCCCGGGCGGTAGAAGTCATTGAGTGCCGAGGCCGTCGCCGGGAAGGTGATGCTGCTTGCCCCGCCTGCTTGCGCCTGCCCGATGTAGCTGTAGTTCTTCGCGACGACCGTCTTGCCCACAGCGAAGGTGTCAATGTCCAGTCGCGGATTGCTTGATCCGCCGACGAAGCGAATGTCGATGATGCCGGCATCAGCGCCCACGCCAATATCCGTTTCATTCAAGGGCCATTCGTAGGCCGCTGTCGCGGCACTATTCGTTCCCGGAAGCGTGCCAATTTGCCGCCACGTCCCGCTGCTGCCGCCTCGCGCCATGACGTTCAGGGTGTCGTTGCCGCTTTGCAGGTTTCCGACGATGGAGACATTCACTGGGAGGCCGTCATATCCAAGGAAGGTGCGGTAGTAACCGTCAATGTTATTCGCCACGTCATCAATGGTGTGATAGACGCCATCAGCCGCCTTGGTGTTCAGGTAGCTATTGGTTTCGATGCCGTCTAGCAGCGTGAAGCTCTGCGCGAACACGCTGATCGGTGCGGAACCCGCGATGGCTACCGTAGCTGCTGGCTTCACATTGTAGAAAACGTCCGTGGGGTCAGCACCCGTGCCGGTGATGTGCAGCGCCAGCACGCCCTGCGTGTCCAGATGAACGTCGGTCAAGTCCAGCGTGTAGGTGCCATAACCCTTATCCGCCACGGTTGGAGTGATGGCTGACCAGTTGCCCCCGGGCTTGCACGCCTCGATGGTGAGCGTCAGGCCCGTCTTGCCGGTAATGTGGTCTGCGGCGTCCGTCATGAACACCTTGACTTGCGCCGCTACACCCAAGGCCAGATCAAGCATTCACAATTCTCCCGCGAGAATAGGTGTTGCCGCCACCGCCGCCGACGTAGGTGCCGGTCAGGCTATTGCCCTGCTGGCCGTACTGCACGCCGCTCTTCACATCACCGATGGCAGGCACCACCAGCGAGAGGCGATGCGAGAACCCGGCGCGACTGAGGATGTCGGCAAGCGTGCCGATGTTCCCCCGCGCCGCGGCGGCGGAGTTGTTGTCATCGAAAACGATGTCGGTCAGCGCCATCAATACTCACGCATCACTGCGCGCACCTTGATGTTGTCGGCCAGCGAAGTCGGCGTGACGCGCACGTAGGTATCGGCGTTCGCGCGATCCGTGGAGTTGTAAGCGCCCCACGCACCACCGGCATTGGTGGATTTCTCCCACGTCCAAGCTGCTGTTACCGAGTCGTCGGAGCCGAGGCTCGATCCGCTCTCGGCGTCGAACAGTTCCACCCTGAGGCGTGGCACGGTTGTGCCGTAGGCCAATGAGTGACGGAAGCCAAACTGCTTCGCCGCGAGGCTAGTACCGATATTGCTCGACCCCTGCCAATAGTCGCTCATGCCGAGGTCGTCATAGACTGCGCCGATGGTCTGGATGCGGGCCGGAATCATCGTGTTGTCGATGCGGAACTCCGCCATGAATTGCACGTAGGCCGCACCCGCCACTCCGCTCATGTCGCCATTCCACGGGATCAGGTTCCAGCCTCCGCTGTTGTCGGAGATTCCACCCGTGCGGTAGTAGAGGCGGAAGGGTTGCGGCGACATGCCGAGGTTCTTGCCCGACGCGCCACCGATGACGCGCACCTCCTGCGAAAAGGCGGCAATGAACTTGTCGATGTCTGCACAAGCGATGCGTGGGAAGATGATGCGGCATCCTGTGTTGCCGGCGTACTCCCAATCCGCACCTAGTGGCACCGCGTAGATTTGGTTGAGGATAGCAGTCGTGCCGTTCCTCGCAGCGTACATCATGCCACCCTCGACCCACACCGAGAACGCGGCGGCAAGCTGTGACGGGAAGGGTGTGGTGCTACTGTCCGCCGAACCTTGGTCGATCTGCTTGAAGTCGGCGAAGATGATGCGATCCATCTGTCCGCCGTCCGTGCGGTACTGCGTGATGTAGGAACGAATGCCCGCCGCACCGGATGAAGTGACGATGAAGCGATCCAGCGAGTCACTATATTCGATGGCCTGCATGCCTGCGCCCAAAGCGAAGGTATTTACACCGCCCGGAGGAACTTCCGTCATGTTGTCAATCAGCCACGTGGTTGATCCCGTGGTGATGAGGGACACGTCCGCCGTGCGGTAGATGCGGCTCGTGGTGGCGAAGTAAATGCAGTTCAGGCCGTTGCCGGGGCCGTGGCTTGTGTTTGCCAGTCGTCCATTGTTCAACTGCGAAGTCGTGCCGGTAACAGCGCCTCCTGCACCCGTCTTGAACTGGAAGCGTGAGGTGTCCGCGCCCGCCGTCAGCGTGAGAGCACCGCGCACATTGAACTTGAACAAGACAGGGTTCGCCAGCGTTTCCAGAATCCAGATGAACTGTGTCTGGAAATCTACTGCGTTTTCGAGGGGCGCGCCGAACGCCACCAAGCACGTACCAGTGGCCGCATCCTTGAGGAAGTAGCAGGCCCGGATGTTGTCGGTAGTCGTAGCAGCAGGCACCGCACCGCCGCCCGAGGAGAACAGTTCGCGGCGCAAGCCCTTCACCACGTACAGACCACCAAGCGAGGTAGTTGCACTGGTGACAACGAGGATGGCTCGCAAGTCCTCGATGACATAAGGCGTGCCGGAGGAGATCGTTCCAGCCGAGGTAGTGAGCGTCCAGCCCGTGTCGCTTGTCAGCGCGGACAATTCGTACCACTGCGTAATCGCTGCCGGGTCAGTCGAACCGAAGCCGATGCGGTTGCCCACACATGCGCCGTCCGTCTTAGCAGTGGTGCCGGAGCCGGTGACCGCTGTTCCCGACACACTCACTGTACCAGCGGTATGCTTGGTGTAGGTCATACGCAAAGCACGGATCGTCTTGGCTTCCGAGGTTCCCGGGAAAGTGACAGTGATAAAGCCGTCGTAGGTCGGCGTGCCAGTCAGGCGGTCGTAACGCATCATGCCGATACGTCGTGTCGCTGCCGCCGTGGCGATGTCGGCGAAGAATACCCAATCCCACTGAGAGGTCTCTGAGTCCGACCACTTCATGGCCCACGGGTAGGAGAATGGAATCGCCGTGCTGGCCTCCATCGTGCGCAGTAGAGAGATCGGCACCGGGCCGCAGAACTTGTCGTCCGCACCCGCGCCGGTCTTCTGTACCATCATCGGGCCGAGGCCCAGCTTGTCCGGGTCGTAGGTTTCCTTCCCTAGCCGGAAGCTCGGCAAGGAGCCAATGTTTTGCAGTGCGGCGCGTCTCATGCTGTCACCTCATTCCTGTTAGATCAGGTACCGACTTCTCGATCCTGCCGTTCGGGCCGCGCACCGCAACCCGTGGGGCGGCGGTCGCCTTCGCCAACCCCTCAAGAGCATTCGAGAGTTGCTGAATCACTTCCGTGAATTGCTGCCCGAGCATGGTGACCGCCTCACCCATCTGGCCGAAGCCCTGCTGTATGGCGAGCATTTCCTGCGACTCGCCGGGCGTTCCATCCTCATTGATGGATGGCGTCATGCCCTTGCTGGCGCGCGCGCGGATCAGTTCGCGGTTTGTCTCCTCCCTCTGGCGGTTCGCCTCCATGCGCTCCTCGGCCTCCGCCTTGATGCGCGCCGTCTCGGTGGCGATTGCCATTTCATTCGCCAGCTTGTCCTTGCGCTCGGCTACGGACAGCGTCCGGTCTTCCCGCGCCTGCTCTTCCTTGAAGGCTCGATCCTCGGCTGCGGTGCGCTCCTTCGATACCGTGGCGTCCGCCTTCTGCGTGAGCGACTGCACCTCACCCTGCAACTGCTCGATCACCTGCTTGGCCTGCATCAGGGCCTGCTGCGCCTGCGCGGAGTCGGCGCCGCCTTCGCCCTCGCCATCCTGATTGCGCGGCAGGAATGAATCGATATCGATGCGCTCATCGAAGCGTGAGAGGGTTTCACGCAGCAACTCGACCATCGCGTCAGCCATGTCGTTCATGCCGCCTTGGCGGAGCGCCATGACCTTCTCCATCGCCGCCTGAATGATGGGCATGATCTGGATCCACTGCTCGCGGTCGCGAATCTTGTTGGGCTTGCCCGTGCTGCCGGCGCGTATGTCGATATTGATGAGGTCTAGCACGTGGTGCTGATTCTCATCGGGCCACACTGCCTTCGGCCCGGCCAGCCGAACGACCGTCTCGGTATCCAGTTCCTGCAGCACGATCTCGGCGGCGTACTGCGCCATGCTCTGGATCATGTCCTCGTTGGTGTCGCGCCGCTCATCGGTACGACTGGTGAGGCCCTGATTCATGATCTCGGCCTCGGTCGCCGTCTTCGCCTTGAGCACGTTGCCCCGGGCGGCATCCATCGCGCCGGAGACGAGTTCGATGTCCGCCCTGATCGGGGTGACATCGTACATCGCCGGGTCAATCGGAGGCCCGGCAATCGACTGTAGTTCGTTGGAGATCGGAACTCCCGGATCTCCCTGCACCACGACCGTGTCGCCCGGCTGCGCCTTCTTGATGTTGTTGATGTCGTCTTCCGACATGCCACCGCCAGCGCGAATGACGTTGATGGGGATGGAGTACTTGCGGTGCTCGGCGAACTTGCTGCGCGTCTCGTTGTACTCGTCGCTCAGGCCGATCAGCAACTCTACGTCCGCGACACCATAGAATTGCCCATCGATGGGGTTGAAGCAGAGGGCGAAGAACGAGTACCAGCGTTTGCCCAAGCCGGTTGGCTGGTACGGCTGGCGACACCATCCTTCTTCGCCTTGGCACCACGTGAAGATCGTCTTCTGGTGGTAGTTCCAGATTTCATGCACGCAGTAGTAGCACTGCTCTTCTTCCTTGGTGACGCCACTGCCGGATCGTTGCGGCTCGCCGCCATCCTCGGCCGGCACGCCGTGGAACTTCTCCGCCTTCTTCCCGGGCTTGTAGCCGAAGCGGGCCTCGTAGTCCTGCTCCGTCATCCAGATGCGATGGGACAGGGCGAAGGCGTTCTCGTAGTCATCGAAGTCCCGCACCGTGTCATCGAGCACGAGTACATCCTCGGTGAGCAGCTTATCCAGCACGAAGCCTTGCGACACCACCTTCTCGACATTCGACTGCAGCGCGGCAAGTTCGCTATCCAACTGCGCCTGCGTCAAGTCCAAGTCGCGCATGGCATCCGGGTCGTCCAGCTTGATGCGGAGCGCATTGACCCGGCTCAGGTTGTCCTTCACGTCATCGAGGCGGTTGCGAATGGCGGGGTCGGTCTGCACGTCCTTCTGATAAGTCAGCTTGAGCCAGCCCACCTGACACAGCATGGCGGCTCTCACCGCAGCCTTCATGCGCCGCTTCAGCTTCCCCTCGGTCACGAGCATCTTGGTGAGCACGACTTCAAGCGTCTTCGCGAACGCCTTGTAGAGGTCGTACTGTGAATCATCCACCGCTTCATCGGGCGATATGGAGATATCCGGGTTCTTGGCGTAGATCTGCGGCAGCAGGGCCGCGATGGTGGAGAAAATCAGGTTCGTCCGCACCGTGCTGTAGCCCTCGGTGCTCAGGCTGTTGGTGCCGGCGTAGTAGCGCCTGTTGCGCTTGATTAGCTTGAATCGTTTGTCGTTGGCGCGGAGCACCGCGTCAATGCGGTTCTTATAGAAGGTGACGAGCGCCTTCTCCTTGTCATCAACCTCGCGTTCTTCGCTCATGGGAAAACTCCCCGAGTTGCCCCGGGGAGTCCTGTTCGAAGGTTACGCCATGAGCGAAGCGGCGACCGTGCCTGCCGTCCAGACAGTGGCAGTCAGGATCATGTACTTCTTCAGCGTCACCTGCACGAGGCCGACCGGCGTGATGCCTGCAGCGCCCGAACCGGACAGGGCGCCATCGTCCGACGCCTCGGCAAACGAGGAGTTGTCGTCCGAGCCATGCACCGCGGCCGTCACGCCGTTGGGCGAGGCGGTGCCGAAGTTGAAGTAGATCTGTGCGACCGCCTTGTGGCGCGGCAGGAACGGGGTGACATCGCACAGCGCGGACACAACAGGGGAGCCGCCGTGCGCGCCGTTGCCCTTCGAGCCGAGCAGCTTGGCGGTGTTGGCGCCTGTGAATTCCAGCGTCCATTCACCGTTGGCGTTGGTGTTACCGGTAATGCCGGTGATGGCGATGCGGTCGCCGTTCTTCTGGCGATGGCCTGCGCCGAGAGTGGCGACGATGGGTGTGGCGTTGGTGGTGGTGGAAATGGTGAGGCCCCGGGCGACTGCGGCGGCTTGACCAAGGGAGCGGGTTTGTAGCGACATGATTGAATCTCCTGACTGTAACGCAGATCGGCCGCGTCATCCGGGTACCTGTTGCGGGTGCCGGTACCAGCACCATGCAGCGCACTATTCGGGCGACGAACCCCATACAGTCGAAGCGCCGGGAGGAAGGCTTGAACCAACCAACCGACAAGGAGGTGACAATCAGCCGATACGCCGACCCCCGGCAACCGTAATAATACCCGTGTCCTCGTTGCCGTCAATCCCCTCCTTCAGAGTGGCCTCCTCGGCCAGCTTTGCCCGGGTGTGCTCCAAGCCGTCCGCGGCCATGGCGTCCGCCTCTGCTCGGGTCGCAGCCTGCACCACGATGACGTCACCCCCAACCGTGCAGCCGTGGGCAGTGTGCATCTTGTGGTCAATCCCGCCCTGCGCCGTGCCGTTCAGCCAGCCGCCCACCGTGTAAAGGTAAGACAGGACGCCGTCGCTGTCTGTGTGCTCCGTCTCAAAGATGACGCACGGGTCTTCCAGTGCAAGGAACTCCTCGATGGAGAGATCCGGCAGGTAGGAGAAATTGACGCCTCGCAGCGTGTTGTTCATGGTGTTGGCTCCTTGTAATAGTCCCATCGCCTGAGCACTTCGGAAAACTTCCACTTGTGCTCGCCGAGGGTGATGATGATGTCCTCCGGGCGGATCCCGGAAGTAATCGCTTCATTGATTGCCACCCTCAACTCCTCTTCTAGGGCGACCGAGTCCCGGCAGGTGATTAAGTGCGGTCGATGTCCACCTTGCTTGTCCGCACCACCACCGGGGCCAGCCCGTCCATCGAGTGCGGGTGCGGCTTCGCTATCACCTTGGGCAACTGCTTCGGCATCGGTCGCGTCATGCATGCATACCTCCATTCATCTGCACAGTGGTCTTCCATGTCGGTGTCCAGATCCTCGTGGCGCGTCTTGTCGTGCTGCAGGTTGGGAATCGTCCTGATCGAATCGACACAGGTGCCGAACACGTAAATAAACGGCAATCCATCCTCGCCGTCGCCATAATCGGGCCGCATCCTCTGGCGCATCTGCGACCAGCCCGGTACCCGCTTGTTCTCGCCCCGCTTGAAGTGCAGTGGTCGAAAGTCCTTTTTGCCCTCGGCCCACTTCGGCCGGTACTTCATCATGACCTCAGCCCGGCTCGGGCCTCGGCCGCTGCTGTCGAAGATCGATGGGTCAGCCACCCCGTACTCGACCACCTCTCCCTGTTCCCGGGCAATGATGCCGTCAGCGATCTGCTCATCCGTCAGGCGCAGGCCCGTGTTGGGCTTGCCCGCCTCGCACCCGTACCACTCCCGATACCTGACCATCGCCCCCCTCGGCAAGCGTAGGAAACTCCCATCTGGTAGATCCACCCGGTTTCCGTCCGCTACCGCCCACCAGCCCACGCTGAAGGGTTTGGCGTAGCCCCAATCGAATGACCTAAACCTGAGCCAGTCCTTGGGTATCTTGAAGGGGGGCAGCACCATGAGGGTGCTCCAGCCGTCGAAGTAGGCGCCCTCCACAACGTCCCAATCTCCATCCAGCCATGCTTTGACGAGGGCCATGGAGCCGACGAGGTGAAGGCGGGCCTCATAGCCCGGGTCGCGTTCGTAGAGGATCCGGTTGTCCTGCAGGCGCGAGGGGATGAAGCCGCGGGTGATGGTGAGTCCGCCCGGCAGTTCGATCTTGATCGGGGTGTAGCCAAGCGGCGCCGGCGTGATGTAGCGGGCCTTAACCCATTGATGCCCCGGGCCTCCGGGGTTGGCGGTGTTCCTCATGCGGCAAGGCACGCCAAAGGCTGATCGCAAGGTCGCCTGCATGAGGTCGCAGGTACGGCTGGTGATTTGGTTCCCGATCTCCTCGCCATAGACCCGGGTGTAGGAGTGGCCTTGGTAGGCCATGGCGTCCTGATCCCGTTCAAGGTAGCGAAAGCGGAACTCCGCGCCCCCGGGCATGACGAACTTTCTTTTTTGATCCAGCCACTTGGCCCCGATAGGGATGTAGAGTTGGTGCGCCCGGAGAATGGTGTCTTCCAGTTCGACCATGCTGCGGCGGAAGATCATCCCGTTGGCTTTGTCGCGGGCGTCGTCCGAGTGGATCAACCAGTCGCCGAGGGTGCCGTCAGTCTTTCCCCCTCCCCTTGCGCCGCCAAACAGGACATCTTCCCAAGGGCAGGTGACCAAGGCAGTCTGAGGGCCGGGCTGAGGCTCCCATATGACGTCTGCCGGAGCCTCAACCTCTTTGGTCACGCGGCGGTCTTGTCGATGAGCACGTACTCAGCCCCACCCTTGGTCAGGAT
>CAYXEY010000017.1:298-23402 GCA_964464105.1 uncultured Planctomycetaceae bacterium | reverse complement strand
CAATTCCGCTGGTGGCATTGATTGTCGCGGGGCTGGGCGTGGCGAACCTGATGATGGCCAATGTGTCCGCGCGATCGCGGCAGATCGCCGTATTGCGCTCCATCGGCACCACGCAGGGACAGGTGGCGCGGATCGTGATCGGCGAGGCCGTGGTGCTGGGGCTGTTGGGCAGCGCGGCGGGATTGGCCCTGGGCGCCTATCTGGGGCGCACCAGCAATGACATGACCGCCATTCTCACGGGCTATACCCCGGTGTTCGCTGTGCCATGGTGGAAGGTGGTCGCGGGCGGGATATTCGCGACTGGCATGTGCGCCATGGCCGCACTGCTGCCGGCGCGATTCGCGAGCCGCAGCAACATTGTCGCCGTGTTGGGTGGGAATTAGCGGGGGTTACGAACTGCGGTTGGCGAGCAGCGCCCAGATTGCCAGGGTTGCCATCAAGGCGATAACCATCAGCACCATCCGTCCGACCCAGCGCACGGGCGTCGTCATGCCGGGTCGGAAATTGACCACGATGTCGCTTGCCGGGCCGATGATCGCGCCGCACCGGGCGCACTTAACCTCATCTTCATGTTCATTCACCGGCGTCCATCCGCCGCAGCGCTGGCAGGTAATGGTGAAACCGGGCTGCTCATGTTCGTTGAGTGTGCGCGGTGTGTCCTCATTCCCATCTGGATTGAACGATTGATCGCGCGCCTCGTTGTCATCGCGGTGCATTTGTTTCATCATAATCCGCAAGTATGTCTTCTGCCGACACCGATCGTCTGTTGAACGTCGCGCTTCAGCGCCGCGCATCGCTCGCGCAATCCGGGGTCGCCGACGCCTTCCGCGTGGTCAACGGTCAGGCCGATGATCTGCCTGGCCTGGTGATCGACAAGTTCGGGCCGGTGTTGATCGTGCAGCTTCACGAAGGCCGCGGCACGATGCCGCATGACGCTTTGCGACAGCCAGTCGAGCGCTTGTTCAGCAAGCTGGGCGGACGCGCGGCCTATCTGAAGCAATTCGTAAAGGATCGGAACAGCGCGGCGGCGAACGTGGATGCAGGGCATCAGGATGCGCTCCCGTGGATCGGCGAGCCGGTCGAGCGCGAGGTCGTCATCCTTGAGAACGGGATGCACTTTCTCGTCCGCCCTTATGACGGGTTCTCCGTCGGTCTGTTTCTGGAGCATCGCGACAACCGGCGGCGGGTGCGCGAATCGTCGCACGATCGCGCGGTGCTCAATCTCTTTGCATATACCTGTGGATTTTCAGTGGCCGCGGCGCTCGGCGGGGCACGCGAAGTCACCAGCGTGGACCTGGCCAAGAAGATGCTCGAGTGGGGCCGGGCGAACTTCCGCGAGAACGGACTGGATGACTCGCGGCATCTATTCTTCTGCACCGATACGTTTGACTTTTTCAAACGCGCGGCGAGGCAGGGTCGGCGGTATGACCTCATTGTGATGGACCCGCCGACGTTTTCTCGCACGCGCCGGCCCGCCCGCGTGTTCGAGCTGGATGCCCGGCTCCCCGATCTCTTCAGCGCTGCGGTTGAGCTGCTCAACAAGGGCGGCACGCTGTTCTTCGCCACCAATCATCGGCAACTGACGCATCGTGACATCGAATCGGCGATTCGAAGTTCCGCGGGGGGACGCGCGTTCACAGTCTCCAGTCGGCCGGAACTGCCGATCGACTTCGCCGGAGATCCACACTATTCGCGATCGCTGTGGGCGCAGTTTCAGTAAGGTCGGATTCAGTTGGGCGGAGCGGAGGTCGTCGGGGCCGCTTGCGTGGTCGGCTGTATTGCGGCGATTGGCCCCAGTTTTTGTCGCAGCAACTTCAAGTCGTTCAGCAGATCCGGATGGTTGGGATTGATGGCGCGGGCCATCTGGAAATACTTGATTGAGGCGTCTGCATTGCCTACGGCGAGATGCGCCCAGGCCAGATCCCGGGTGATGCGAAAGGAATTGGGGCGCAATGCGTGGGCAGCCTCGAGGGATTTGACGCTTTCGGCAGCCTGGCCCATGAGAATTTGCGCTTCTCCGAGCCGGCGCAGGGTGTTCGGTTGGTTGGGACGCAATTCGAGCGAGCGCATGAGCGGAGGGATGGCCGCGGCGGCTTTGCCGGCGGTGAGATGGGCCGCTCCAAGGCGGGCCTGCGGGGCCGCGGAATCGGGCGCGATCTGAACAAAATAGCTGAACAGCGAAATCGAGTCGTGCCAATGCCCGATGGTTTGCCGGGTCTGACGTGTCAGCAGCACGAACGCTAACCCGGCCACGATCGGCATGGCATGGAATCGTCGACGCAGCAGCCAGTCGAAGAGTGCAGCTAACGGCAGCAGCAGGCCGAGGATTGGGAAGTAAAGATGCCGGTCGGCCGCGATGACGGGATGGAAGCCGATCAGTCCGATCGCGGGGAGCAGGGCGATCGCGAAAATCGCAAGCCCCGCCGCAAGGGTGGGCGCGCGTTTGCAAGTGGCGAATGCGGCAATCAGAAGCGAGGGAATCGCAATTACCCCGGCCAGCACCAGACCGTTGGTCATGTCGAGCGGCTGGGGAAAGGGATAATACGCCGACATTTGCGTCGGCCACGCGACCTTTTTTAGATAAAATGCGATATTGTGAGCCAGGATCAGGATTGGATTAGGGGCGTTTTCGTCGCCCGGCACGGTGACGCCGTAGGTGTTGGATTGCGAGACGTATGCGACGACCGCGCCGCTGATTGCGATGAGCAGGAAGGGCAACTTCTCGATCAGCGCCTGGCCGTCGAGACGGCGCAGCGGCCAGACATCGAGAATGAGCAGCACAAACGGCAGGGTCATGACCGAGGGTTTGGCGGTCAGCGCGAGCATGAAGAAGAAGAGCGATAAGCCGTAAGTCGGCCAGCGGCGCGTCCGGGCATGACGCAGGTAAAGCGAAATGCTGAGCAGTGCGAGCCCGGTGGCAAGCAGTGTCTTTCGTTCGCCGACCCAGCAGATCGATTCTACCGCGAGCGGATGCACACCGAAGAGCATCGCCGCGATGGCAGCTGGAATCGGCGCGTGCAACAGTTGACTGAGCACAACGAATACCAGGACGGCGTTGATGGCATGCAATGCCAGGCTCGTGCGGTGGAACGGGCGCAGATCGGCGGGTCGGCCACCCATCGCGACGTCCGCCAGCAGCGATGTCATGGCCAGCGGCTGGTAGTAGCCCGGCACGGTCGAGGGCCGGGCCATCTCGGTCCAGAAGCGGCCCAGCCCTTGCCAGCTTGGGCTCTGCATCAAGGGGTTTCGGACGAGGTATTCGTCATCGTCGAACGTGAGCGCGGCAGCATCGAGCGCCGGCCAGTGCGCAATGATCGCGACGGCGCCGACAAGCAGCGCCAGCAGGAGGGTCTGCTTCATAGCGGGGAGGATACCCGATCAGGGGCCGACGATGGCCTGCACGAAGTTCGCGATGTCGAGGCCATCTCGCTGCGTGTCGCCATTGACATCACCGGCACAGGCACTGCACGGCGTGGTTCCGTTGAGCAGCATATCGATGAACGCCGCCACGTCATCAGGGTTGACCGCGGCATTGCAGTCGGCATCGGCTGCAACGCAGGACGGCGCTTGCACGACGGCCAGAAGCGTGAGTACGAGGTTCACGCCGCCGGTGGCGCCGGTTACATTTTCATCTGAGTTGACGATTGTATAAGTCGCGGAATAGGCGCCCGGCGACGCGCTGTCGAGCGTCGCTGTAAAGGCTTGCGACGAGCCGCCGGCGAGATTCGGCATGGGGGCAAGCGTGGTCGAAAGCGTCGCCGTGTCGCCGGATCCGGCGATGGAGTCGAGATCCAGGAATGCCGTAAAGCCTGGTGCGGCGTCGAGATTATGAATGCTGAAGTTCAGGTTGTGCGGGCCGCTTCCGACTGTGACGGTGCCGAAATCGAGCGTCAGTGCATTCTGATCGGCCGGCGTGGTGAACGAGCCGTTGGCATGCTCCAGCACGCTCAGGTTCACGGTGATCACGTCGTTGCCATCGGCTGAGCCATTGCCGGCGCCCGATGATGAGACATCGGTGTTGTCGATGGTGATCGTGCCGGTCTTCAGCCCTGCGGTAAGCGTCGAGGTCGCGAGGCCGCAATCGATTGAGCGCGAGCTGGAGCCAGCGCCAAAGGTCTGCCTCGGCCCCGCAGTGGTGCTGGCCGCGCTGCCACCCAATGTGATTGAATAGGTCGTCGGATTTGAGCCGCTCTTGGTCAGCGAGGTGGACTGCGCCGCCGGCACCGCCGAGTTCTTGATGATTCGTCCGAGGTTGACGATCAAAGCGGACGCGCCGGTCGGCGGATTCACGCCTCCGACGTAAAGCCGCGAATTGTTGTTCGAGCCACTGAAGATCGTCCACACCAGCTCGGGGTGATCGATGAATGGATTGCGATTGGCTTGATAATAGGAGGGATTATCGACGGAACTGTAAATAAGGTGATTTCGCCGCCGTTCAGTCTCGCTGACCGGATCGGTGAAGTGCCACTCCAGCATCCTGGCGAGATCGCCCATTTCGTTCGCACCCGGCTGTCCGTTGACCAGGGTGACCTCGGACATGTATCGCGTAGCATCGTAGAAAATCGAGCGGGCGCAATCGCCGCGATGCGGGGCGGGGTGATCGGGATCCCAGTAGCCCGCGCCGATGCCGTATGGATTGTTGCCACGCGTGCTGTTGATGACCGGGTCGCAGGCGCGGAGGTTGAACAAATCGCTGACCATGTTGGACGAGCCGGGGAAGAGGCTCTGCGGCCAGAGGTGCTCGCGATTCCAGGTGTTTCCGCCATCCCACGGCTTCGGCACCGATGCGCCGGTGTAAACGAGGACGACATTGTTCGGATTCGCCGGATCGAGATCGAGCAATTGAAGCGATTGCCGGGCGGAATCGTACGAACGCACGACGTGACCCGTCGTGATGATGTTGTTCAGCGCGGTCTTCAGCGCGCCATCAATCAACCACACGCCGCCGGGCCGGGCAGGATCGTAATAAGACGGAGGCGCGTCGTATTGCCCGAGCGGTGGGGCATTGATGACGGTGATGATAACCGAGTCATTGCTGGTCAGGAGCGTCGGATCGGTCGCGGTGAGCGTAAACGTATAGACGCCGGTCGAATTGATAGTAACCTGGGCCTCGGCCGCTGACGTCGGATCGCTCACAGCCCCGGTGCGATTGCTCCAACCCACAATCCCGGAGCCGCTGAGGGGCGTCCAGACGTAGGTTACGCCCGCGAGTCCGTTGGCATCGGTCACGGTGGCATCGGTCAGCAGAATGGGCAGCGAGCCGCCGTTGAGCGTAAGCGTGCGATCGGGGCCGGCATTTGCGACCGGGGCGGTCGCCGGCGCGCTGACGGTGAACGGCGAAGAGATTGCGTTTCCCGAGCAATTGCTCGCGGCCGTGGCCGTTGCCGTGTGATTGCCGGCCGTGCCGAAGGTCACGTTGGCGGTGCCCTGCACGTCCGGATTCGTAATGACGACCAGGGCGCTGCCGGTGAACGCGGCCGACGAGACGCTGACCTGGGCCGGGGAACCGATCTCCGGCGCGGCTGAAAGAGTCACGGTCACGGTTGAGCTGTCGCTGACGCTGAACGGTCCACCATCGACTGAGACACCCGTTACGGCCGGAAGATTCGAACTGACATTGAAGGACCAGTTGGGCCAGGTTTGGATGTTGAAGCTGGTCACCCAGTTGGCCGGATCGGCGATGGCCGCGAGGAGCTGCTCGGGCGTTCCCGAGGTTGTGCCGTTGTAGTATCCGTTGTCACGCTCGGTCGCTGCCGACAGATTGATCGCAGTCTGGCCATCAGTCAGCGCTGCGGGCAGCGCCGTGTTGTTCGCACTCGTCGCCGTGGCGACCCAACCCGATCCGTTGTAATTCAAGCCGAAGAGCAGCAGGGGTGTCGCCGCATCACCCTGAAATGCGAAGATCTGATCACCTGAGGTCGCGGCCAGCAGAAACCCACCGCTTCCCAGCCCGGCATTGTTGACCACCCAGCCATCGGCGGTGAACGGGTTGCCACGCGAGATTACGGTTCCGGCTGGAATCAACGCTGGGGCGGTGTATTGAATGCCGCCCTCGTTGGGTCGAAAGTTGTTGGTATTCTGCCAGCCGTCATCGGTGAAGCGAATGACTTCCCCCGCGTTGATTGGCGCAAGCGCAACAAACGCAATTTGATCGGGATCGTCGGATTGGTAGGCGACGATGCCTATGTCGCCCACGTTGAGATCAGCCCGTACAGCTGTCCCGGCCATTGCGATTGCCGCGAGAATCGTTACGCGGCAAATTGAACTCATGCGGAATCCCCGGCCGTCGCTCATCTGCACTACCCACTCCAAAACTCGACGTAAACTGCGGACAGGGAATCGGCGCGAAATTGAGGCGGTTTCCCTTCAAGAGTATTCGCCAACGGCCCCCGGGAATCAAGGGAAAACGCGGTAATTCGGGCCAAAAGTCCTATTTCGCGGGCGCCCAGGCAGGCCGCCTGTGGCTACGGGCACGTTTGAATCGGATGCTGCACCGGGCTGACCGCGGTCTGCAGGTCCGGGTTGGTCACCTCGATGTGCCATGGGCCCGGGGCCGCGCCTGAGACGTCGAAGCCGGCTACGATCGTGTCGCTGGAAAGCACGCTGATGAACACGGGCAGGAGCGACGTCTGACCCGGACTGGCGAGGACCGCCGTGGCCGCCGGGTCGAAATTGGCCCCGGTGATGGTGAAGTTCGCCTGGCTTCCCGGCGAGTTGCAATACGAGGGGTTGTCCGGGATGACATCGAGAATCTGCGGCGGGGCTTGGCCACACTGGGCGCAGGTCGTGCCTCCGCCGATCCATGGCGCGCCCGGCTCGAACTGGCATTCGATCTGCGTCGTGACGAAGCAGGGGTAGTCCTGAATGCAGCAGCCGCCCGTCTGCGTCGGATGAAGTAGATAATTGACAAAATAGTGAATGTCGCGGCCGTTGGCCAGGCCGTCGGCGGTGAGATCCGCGCGGGCAACGTGGGATTGATCCAGCGGCGTGCCGAGCATGACGGCAATCAATGCCGGAATGTCTAGCAGGTTGGTCAGGCCATCGCCGTTGATGTCGCCCTGCGAGTTGACCGGCGGTCTCCATGCGGCAACAGCGTCTGACGCGGTGCCGTGTGTGTCGATGATCCCGCCGACATTGACGAAGCTGCCATTCTGATTGATGTGGTACACAAGCAGACCCGATGGATTGCCCGTCGAACTGTACCGGCGCGTGACCAGCAGGAACCGTCCGATCGTGGTCATGGCGCCGATGTCGCCCTGGCCGCCGACGCTGACCATAAAACCCGTATCCGTGAGGAATCCATCTTCAGGGCTGATCAGAAATGAGCGAACGTCTCCGTCGCCGCCATGACCTGCAAGCAGGAAGCGGTCGTCGCCGGTGACCGCGACGTGGGCCACAGAATCGCCGGGCGACTGGAACGGAGTGCCGATCATGGGGGCAATGCCGTTGGATCCTTCGGTCAGGAAGCCATGAATGAGATGGGCGTTACCGCCAGCCAGTGAGCCGATTCCGCCGGCGGAGTAAAGCTTGGTGCCATCGTTGGAGATGGTCATGTCCAGCGGATAGGAGCCGATGAATTCGTCCTCGATGAAGGTGAGCGTGCCGTCAGGATTGACCGCGAAAGATCGGATCTTGTTGCCTCCGCCATTCAGCGGCGAGTCGCTGGCGTAGAGAAATTGGCCTGTCGGATGACGCTGCAAATAAGCCGTGAATGCGCCGGTCTGCTCGGAATCAATCAGGGTAAGGCGCGAGTGTATCGGATTATTCTCTGCGAACCGGTAGGCGTGGACGAAGTTCGCGCCGCCGGAATTGGTCTGACAGGCGACGACGACGTCGTTTGAGACCCATTCGACATCCAGCGGGCTGTCGGGTGTGAGGATGACGGCCCACATGGTCAGCGAGGCGTCCGAATTTATTTTGTACACGATGAGGTCTTCCGGGGCGTTGGACGACGCGTGGGTCACGGCCAGGAAGCGGCCGTTGGGCGAGATGGACAAGGCCCCGGGGTTGTCGTTGGTGTCATAGTTGCCGACGTAGTTCACCGTGCCGTCCGGGTTCACGGTGAAGGAAGTCACCGCGGCATAGTTGTTGAATTGCGGATTGGTCTCGATGTTGTGGCAGACGAAAATGGCGGGCAGCGCGGATTGCGCCCAAGCGCTCCGGTCAATCGCGAAAAATGACAATATGCAAAGCGCGAAGGTGAAGGTCCGTCGCGTGACGTGAAACGGCATCAACTTCATGATTGTGTCACTCTGGGGCGGGTCGGTTCGTCTCATTCTATCGTGACGGGCGCGCCGAGACACGCAGGGCAGACATGGATTCGCGAGATTCTCAATTGTCTTGGCGAGTCTGATTGTCGTCATCGAGGAGCGAATCCCTTCGGAATAGACGGCCCGGCACCGCGGGTTAATAACAATGGGGACAAAACGCAGAAGCATGTCGTTTTACGCCCATAACGAAACATCCAGCCAGCGGACCTTGACGCGGAAACCGCCGTTGTTTACGATAACTATTGGAATTGTAGCAGTATTCCAATGAGTCTCCAACCGGAGACAGAGGGGATTTTTTGTCCGTCGCGCTGTGGACCAACCGACTGCCGGGCGCGACGGATCAGCCATGCATGCGAGCTGTGAGGTGTGCGCGCTCGACCCGCGCACGCGCTGGTGCCGCGCAGAGGTTCAGCGCGATTGCTAATCAGGACAAACATAGAAAACGGGATTTGGATCTGAGGATCAGAAGGACTGGAGGTCAGGATGTCTCGGACGAATTTGAAACTTGGAATTGTTACTTTGATGATTGCCGCCGGGTCTTTGCAGCCGGTGAATGCACAGTTGATTGCTGGGCGATCCGACAACGGTGAATCCGCGGTTTACATTGACGTGAACTCGGGTACTCCGACGCCGCTGTTTAATCTGACGGACAATGGATTCGCCGGCTCCGGCGTTGAAGGCCTTACCGTCAACGATGCAAATCGCATCATTTATGTCTGCTCGGGCGCGACGGTTCCCGATCGACAATGGATCCTTGGGGCCCATTATGATGATCGCGACTTCAACGACCCATCGCGTATCAGACTGAAGAAGATTGTCGATTTATCGCCCTTCATTCGACTATCAGGTCTTGCATGGAACAGCACGACGAACAAGCTCTATGCCGCATATCCGTTCAGCGCCGGTGGGCCTGAAGGAATCTACGAAATCAACCTTACGACAGGCGCGGCAACGCTGGTTTATGACTTTACGTCGTTCGCTTCCTCGATCGACGTTCGCGGCTTTGATTTCAATCCGGCCGATGGACTGCTGTACGGTACAGACCTGGCTACAACCGCGCCGGGGCGTTCGCTCATATCGATAAACCTCGCCGGACCCTCGATTACGGAAATCGCTGGCGCAGGTGTGCTCACTTCGGTTGAGAGCGGCCTGGCAATCGGAAATGGCCGGGCGTATCTGGTTCCCGACGACGACAACACTCCCACAGCCAATCCGATTCGAGTTTACAACCTCACCACGAATTTGTATGAGACGCCGATTGCCACGTCATTCACCACAGACCGCACATCGGCGGGCGCGGGCTGGGGACCGAATGCACTCGTCGTTCCCGCCGGGTCGAATCTCGCAACCACCGTCAGCGCGACGCCGACCAATGCGCTGGAGTATCCGGTCAACACCCAGATCAATTACACGGTCAAGTTCGCCAACTTCGGTCCGACTGATGCGACAAACGTCAATTACTCGATCGTGCTGAGCGGCTCGGCCTCCGCGACCATCAGCAATGTCGTTGGCGGCAATGCCGTTGAGGGGCCGACCGGCACCATCACCGGCTCCGAGGCGTCGATTGTCTCCGGCCAGCAGTTCACGGTGACGTTCACCGCCACCACGACGGGAGCCGGCACACTCACGGCGACGGCTTCGATTCCACAGGGTGGAAACTTAGATCCATACCTCGGCAATAATACTGAAGCCCTGAGCCATGGCATTCGCGTGTATCCAGCGACGAACGTTGTTTTCACCACGGTGCAGAGCAGTCCGAAATCAGACGTGCCGGGGACCGCGCTCAAGTTTCCGCAAGACGGCTCCACGACACTCAAGTTCCGCAAGCCTTATCGCAGCCCGAACGGCAACTTCATTGGACTGTGGTCGGACACAAACGACGCGACTGCAACCGACGAAATCTACCTGCGGAAGGATCCGGGAGGCTCATGGGCCATCGCGGCTCGCGAAGGCATCACGGCCACGACAAATGCTGATCTGCTGGGCGCGATGATTTTGACCCCGGTCATCAGTCTGAATAACAGCGGACAGTATGCCATCGCCAATGATACGAATGCCTCGCCCAATGACGAGACAATCATCGTGTTCGACGGGACCAACCATGTGGCAGTGGCGCGGGAGGCGGGGATCATTCCCGCCTTCTCCACACAAGGCTACACCTATTCGAGCACGATGGACTCGCCGTCGATAGACGGTGCCGGGCGCGCGGCGTTTCGCGTGTCGAGCATGGGCGTTGCGGCCACGGCTGTGAACCAGGCGATCCTTGCAGACAACGGTACGCGAGTTCTGTCGCAGAAGGGCGTAACGGTGCCCGCGGGCCAGGCTGGGGGGGCCACAAACACCTGGGAAGTTTTCGATGCCGACACGCTCTACATCGACTGCCTCGGGCTCAACTGGATGGTTCACGGGGACACGAACGCCGCAACGACTGCTGACGATATTCTTGTCGTCAACGGAACGGTTGTTCTTCAGCAGGGCGAGGTGTTCCCAGGGTTGACCGGAACAGTTCCCGAGCAGAGTGGCACGGCCGGTGTCATTTTCAACGAGATGTACGGAAATGGAGACTGGTACGCCCACGGCACGACCTCGGTCAGTACCGAGGATTGGGTCATCAAGGGTCAGGGAACTTCGTTCTCAATACTCGCCAAATGGGGCGACAACATCCACACTGGTACGACCGAGAAGTGGTCGGATGTGGACGGTTTCAGTGCGACCTTCTTCCATGTTTCCGCCAACTCGCAGGGCGATTACGTCATCTGCGGACGGACCGACAACTCAAACGTGTCGAAAAATGCCGTGGCCGTGCTGAACGGAACGACCGAACTTTTCCGTGAAGGCGATCGGGTCGATCTCGACATCAACGGCATTTACGACGATGACGCGTTCATTGACACTTTCGGCGGCCAGTCCGGCGAGCGCGACTTTGGATTGGTCACCGACAGCGGTGACTTCTACGCCCCGGTGAACCTGCGCAACGGCGCCGGCACTTTCATTGGCAAAGCGTTTCTGATGATTCATTTCACACCAGCGCCCGTGGCCGGTGGCGCGGACCTTCTTGTCACCAAGTCGGTAAGCGACGATTCGCTCGATGCGCTGGGCCAGCAGACGGTGTTCACCGTCAGGGTCTGCAACAAAGGCCCGGCCGATGCAACCGGCGTGACGATGACCGATACGATTCCATCCGGACTGGATTTCATTTCCGCGACGAACGGCGCCGTGGAGACCGCGCCGAATTCCAACATCGTGACCGCCAGCATTCCTTCGCTCCCATCGTGCAACTGTCAGAGCTTTGACATTACGGTTCAGGCGGTTGCCCCAGGAACCTTCAACAATACCGCGTCGGCATCGGGGGCTCAGGCTGATCCGGTCCCGGGCAACAACTCGGGTAGCGCATCCGTCACGGTCACCGCTGTTGCCGATCTGTCGGTGACCAAGGTGGATAACGGCGGCGCACCAGTCGGACAGAACTTCGTCTACACCATTACGATCACCAACAACGGTCCGGCGCCGGCCACCAACGTCTTGATGACCGACAATCTCGATCCGACGACAACGTTTGTTTCGGCCACCAATGGCGCGATCCAGTCGTCGCCGGGCGTGGTCACGCGGACGTTCGCCAGCCTTGCGAACGGCGCGTCGGAAGTGGTGCAGATCACCGTAACCGGCACGGTCCAGTCGCTGGTGACCAACCAGGTCACGGTGGATGGGGCCGAAGATGACCCCGACGCCAATAACAACACCGACATCATTGAGACCGTTGTCGGCGATGTGGCTGATGTTTCAGTGACTCTGTCCGATCCGGGTCTGCAGGTGACCGGCTCGACCTATGCATACACCCTTACCGTGCTCAACGACGGTCCGGCGCCGGCCACCAATGTGCAGGTCACGGCGACCGTGCCGGCCGGGCTGAGCGTCGTATCATTGACAAACGGCGCTGTCGAGAATCCGCCGGCCTCGGGCAATATCACGGCGACGTTTGCGAGCATTGCCTCGCAGGCTTCGCAGGTGATCGTCATCACGGTGAATGCACCGACCCCTGGCACTTACACGGTGAGCGCGCTAGCCGGGGCCAACGAGGTCGATATTGATGATCTGAACAATTCAGCCCAGGTCATCACTCGTGTGGGCGACTTCAGCCCCGTGCGGGCCATTTACACGCAAATCGCGGGGGACCCGACATCGAATGTCCCAGGCCTGCTTGATGCCAACGACCAGCCGATCGCCGGGCAATTCGATTCGATGCTCAATATCAATGTGAGCATGGATGGCTCGCGATGGACCATGGAGGGCGCGAGCAACATTACGACCGCAATCGACGGCGTCATGATGCTGGGATCCGGTTTCACAGGCACAATGTTCGCCCAGGAAGGCAAGCAGGCGTTTGGCGTGCCGGCCGGTACGCTCTACACATTCTTTGATGACGATGTCGGCTTCAACAGCAGCAACGACTTCGCCTGGGGCGCTCTCACCAGCGTTACCGCGAATAGCGACGTCACATACACCAATATCGCTGGAGTGAATGCGAACATCGCACAAACCGGCAGCACGGTGAACGGCTTGCAGGCCGGCAGCGGTACCATCAACAATTCGACAGTCAGTCAGCACCTGCTGGATGACGGTCGCGTCGGTTTCAATGCGAGCAACATCAGCGGATCGCGAGCTGCTCTTGCCTACTGGGACAGCGTCTCAGGTATCAACGTATTCGTTGAGCGCAACGTGACTTCCGTTGACGGAGATCTGATCACCGGTTTGCCGGTCGACCGCATTTTCTACACTACGCCCAACGGCCTGCACACCCTCTATCGGGCCACGATCGCCGGCGGCAGCATGCTGGTTTACGACGGCGGCCGCGTTCTGCGGACCGGTGATGCTCTGCCGGATGCATCGGGAACGATTAACGCAGTCAATGAATGCCACATGTCCAACAATGGCAGCTGGATTTCTCGCGGCGACAAGGTCGGCGGCGACGACTGGGTCATCCGCAACGGCGCCATGGTCGCGGCCACCGGTCAGTCGATCGAGGGCGGCTCCGAAGCCTGGGGCAACCTCATCGGCACCGTAAGGGTTAACGACAATGGCGATTACCTGGTTTCAGGTAACACCAACATCGGAGACAACTTGATTGACGGCGTGTTGACGGTCAACGGCGACGTCATCGTTCGCGAGAGCGACCCGGTCGATCTCAATGGCAACGGTCTGTTCGATGACAACATCTACATCACGTCGTTCAGCAGCGGAAACGTGTGGCTGTCGAATGACCTCAAGATTCACTTCCTCGCCACCATTCGAAATGGCGAAGGAACGAGCTTGAGCACTGCCTTCCTCGTGGTCGACCTCGGCGCATGCCAGACTCTCCTCGGCGATGCCAACGGCAGCGGTGGCCGCAACGGACGTGACACGCAGTCGTTCGTCAATTGTCTGTTCTCAGGCAACATGACGCACCCCTGCAAGTGTGCCGACATGGACAACGACGGTGACATTGACTCCGCCGACGCGACCTTGTTCGCGACGGCCCTGGTCGGCGATCCATGATGGACCGATCGCCCTAAGTAAATGACGTATTGGCAACCCGTCCGGTCGAAAACTCGGCCGGACGGGTTGTCCAGTGTTTGCGAGCCTAAAGCAGTGCATTCGCCCTCAGGGTTAATTGGCGAATCAAATCGTTCACAAAGGCCCGAACATGAGTTCTGACTTGCGCCTGTCTTTTTATGTTCTCGTCATTTGCACAGTCGCGACAGCGTCGCCGAAGTCCGCATCTGCCGACGATTCCGCGGCGAATCGGTCCTCGGTTTCGATCCTCCGTTCGGCCGTCGCGATCGATTCGGGAGTCGTGACGGCGACCGGTGATGGCGTTGTGTGGTCGCGCGACGTGACCGTCCCGGGTGCGGCGTGGATGCGGCTCAATCTCGAGGGAACCAGCCTGACCGGAGATGAGGCGGCCGGCTCCGGCGATTACCTGCGAATTACGTCGCTTCGAGATGGCGGCTTACAGACGCTGCATGCCTGGCATCTGACGCAGTGGGGTCATCATTCGGCTTATTTCAACGGCGACGGCGTGCGCGTCGAGTTGGTCACCCAAGCGGAATTGGGCGATTCTCGCGTACAAATCTCCGAGGTGCTCTACGAGATGCCCACGCCGACCGACGACGACCTGCCCGTCGCGCACGCCCTTTGCGACGCCATCGACAACCGCGAACTCTCCGACGACGGTCGCGTGGCCCGAATCATCCTCTCCAGCGGCACGGTCGGCACGGTCTTCATGATCGACGATGCAAACCATTGCTTCGTCGGCTCGGGCAGCATCGCCGCGAACATCAATGCGACGGCAGTCATTGAGTTTCATGCCCCGCTCACGCTGCCCAACGGCACAACCCTGATGCATCCGGCGCCCGAGTTGCAATACACGGTGGACCTCACCTCGATTCAGCGATTCAGCGGCGCTGCCGGCAGTGGAGACAACTGGGCCTACTTTGGGGCCTTTCCCAATCCGACGTCGTCGCTCACCCCGTTCCAGACCGAAGGCGTGTATTTCGAGCGCGCTGCTGTCCTGCCCACGACATCCGGACATCCGGTTCGCGTCTTCGGCAACGGCACCACGGTTCCGCCGATCTTTCGCACCTGGAGCTTTGTGCAGAAGACCGAGGTGGGCACGCTTTTCGGCGTCACGGGCACGCGGGTGAATTTCCGCGCCGACACCACGAGCGGCGACTCGGGCGCCCCTGTGCTCGATGAATCGACCGGCCGGGTCATCGGCATCTCGACCGAGGATGGTTGCACGGCCATCGGCGGTTCGAACGCGGGCACCGCTGTTACGAATCAAAAGCTGCGCAATGCGATCAATCATCCGCTGGGCGTGTGTGTCGCATTGACTTTCACATATTCCAATGGCATTCCCGCCCTGATCAATCCCGCCGGCGGCGGGACCATTCGCGTGGTGGTTAACGGCGCCAATGGCGCCACGCCCGCGCCGGGCTCAGGACAGCTTCATTACAACGCCGGCGCCGGTTGGGTGACGCTGGCGATGAATGAGATTTCTCCGAATGTCTATGACGCGGTGTTTCCGGCATTTCCCTGTGGCACGTTCGTGGACTATTACTTCAGCGCCGCGACCACAGGCGGCGTCCGCGTGCCCGATCAACTGGACAACCCCACCGAGACATTTCGCTCCGCCGCGGCCACGTCCGTGAACGTGCTCGTCAGTCTGAACTTTGAGACCGCCGTTGGTTGGACGGTTGAGAACATCCCGCTTGCTTCGGGCGCGTGGGAGCGGGGCGTGCCCGCGGGCAATGGCACCCTGGGCGACCCGACGACCGATTTCGACGGCTCGGGGCAATGCTGGTTGACCGGCAACGCCGCAGGGCAGTCCGACGTGGACGGCGGTCCGACGCGGCTGCGCTCGCCAAACTACAACCTGACCGGGACATCCAACGTGTTCGTGTCGTATGGCCGGTGGTTCACCAATCTGCCGGCAGACACGGATCGCTTGAGTGTACAGATCTCCAACAACGGGGGACTGGGGTACACCACGTTCGAGAGCATCGAAAGCTCGACCGGCTGGAACCTGTCCCGATTCAAGGTCAGCGACCTGATCGCGCTGGCGCCGCAGATGCGCTTTCGCTTCAGCGTATCCGATACGGGCAACAACTCGCGGGTCGAGGCCGCGATCGATAAGTTCGAGTTGATCGACTACATCTGCGCTCCGACCTGCACCAAGGCGGACGTAGACAACAACGGGGTGAAGGACGGTCGCGACGTGGCTCGTTTCGTTGCGGCCGTGCTGAATCCATCGCCCGGGTCGCAGCCGTTCTGCTCGGCTGACATGGACAACGACGGCGTGTTGGAGCCGATCGATGACATCGCCGCATTCGTGAATTGCCTGGTGAACGGTACGTGTCCGTAGCCGCGGCCTGGCAGGGGAGTGGGTTGGTGAAAGCGGGCGATGCGTGCATTCTGATCGCGGGCCTGCTTCTTGCGCTCGTATGTGCTCCATTGGCTGCGCAGCCATCGACTTGGCTGGCTCCGCAGGAGCCGGTGGCGATCAATGCAGACTCCGGCCGGTTGAGTAATTCGACCGATCACGATGCGATTCTCTATTCTACGCAGGTTCGCGTGCCCGAGGCGACCTGGCTGCGCGTGGCATTTGATGAGGTTGCGTTGCCGGGAAGGGCTGATGGAGCGAGCGCTCGCGTCCGTTTGACCTCGCTCTTCGATGGCGCCGTCCAAGTGCTTGATCGCCGCGGCATGCGCCAATGGAAGAACACGTCCGCCTATTTCAACGGTGACGGTGTGCTGGTGGAGCTGATCAGTCCGCCTGGCGTGGGGCCCTGTCGCATTGTCATCAAAGAGGCCCTGCGCGATGCCGAGCTTGCGGTCCCGCACAACACCTGCGGGCCGACCGATGATCGCCTGCCCTCAAACGATCCGCGCGTCGCCCGGCTGCTGCCCATCGGCTGCACCGGCTGGCTCATTCGCGACGCCAATTTCTGCTTTCTCTCGGCGGGCCATTGCGCCACTTCGGGCGGCGCGGGTCTGCAGGTCATTCAGTTCAATGTGCCGCTGTCGAACCCCAATGGAAGCCTGAATCACCCGCCGCCGCAGCATCAATATGCGACCGATCTTGCGTCGGTGCAGGTGTCAACCCCGCCGATTGCGATCGGCAATGACTGGACCTACTTCGGTGCGTTCGACAATTCGACCACCAATCTCACGGCTTACGAGACCCAGGGGGCCGCGTTCACGTTGACGACCGTCATGCCGCCCGTCGCCGGTCAGGCGTTGCGCAAGACCGGCTACGGCACCACCAGCTCGCCGATTTCGAATACATGGAATCAGGCCCAGAAGACGCTCGCCGGCCCGATTACGGCGATCACGGGCACGCAGGTGACCTACGCCGTGGACAGTTCCGGCGGCGACTCGGGTTCACCGGTCACCGACAATGAAATCGCGATTGCCATTCACACCAACGGGGGCTGCAATTCGGTCGGGTACAACTCCGGCTGCAGCGTGCGTCATCCGGACCTGTTGAACGCGCTGGCCAACCCGACGGGCGTCTGCATCCCGCGCTATTTCGACGTGAGTTTTCCGTCGGGGCGGCCGGCGATTGTGCAGACCCTCGGCGGCACCGAGTTGATCGCTCTCATCGAAGGCCGCAACGGCTACACCGTCGATCCGTCGAGCGTACGGCTGCACTACAGCACCGGCGGCTCCTTTGAATCGACGCAGATGATCGCCACGGGAGCCGGACAGTTCTCCGGCGTGTTTCCGCCTTTGCCGTGCGCGGCGACTGTCCGCTACTACGTCGCCATGGCGAACTCAGAAGGCGGGCCGCAGATCGATCCCGTCGATGCGCCGATGCACGCCTATTACACTTTCTCAGCCCACGCCGTGACACCGATCGTCTCCTACGATTTCGAGACCGTGGCCGGTTGGACCGTGCAGAACACCAATGTGACCGGCGGAGCGTGGGCCCGAGGCATCCCTGCGGGCGACGGCACGCGTGGCGACCCGATCGAGGATTACGACGGTTCGGGCCAATGCTGGCTGACCGGAAATGCGCCGGGCGATTCTGATGTCGATGGCGGTCCGACCCGGTTGCTCTCGCCGTCGTGGAACCTCTCGGCGACGTCGCGGCCGTTCGTCTCTTACTCCCGCTGGTTTACCAATGACAATCAGGATGTCGATCGTTTGACCGTGGAGCTGTCAAACAACTTCGGCGTCAACTGGTCGACGATTGAGAGCGTGGCGGATTCCGTCGGCTGGACCGCGCGCTACGTCGATGTCGCTGCAATTCTGCCGCCGACCAACGTCACTCGCATCCGCTTCGGCGTCGCCGACGAGCCCAACAATTCGCGCACTGAGGCGGCGGTCGACGCTGTCGCGGTGTTCGACGTCACCTGTCCGCCGGCTGGAGCCTGTCACAAGGGCGATGTTAATCTCGACGGCCGCGTGAATGGCGGCGATATTCAGCCATTTGTCGCTCAAGTGCTGGTCGGGGGAACGCCGGGTTCCCTCTCGGCCTGCGCGGCCGATGTCAATGGCGATGCTGTCGCCAACGGTGATGACGTGGCTCAATTCATCGCCTGCGTGATGTCGGGCGGATGTCCGTAGGCAGGCTGGGTTTCGCTAATTCGACGTGCGTGCGGGTGGCTTTTCCGTTACCAGAGGTTCCAGTGCTCCCGGCTTGTTGGGCTGGTCAACGCCGCCCGCATCAGACATCGCAGGCGTCTGCTTGGGCGTCGGGCTGGCCAATTGATTCGCACTGCGTGACTTTTCAAACCACTTACGCAGGATCGACTCGGCCGGCTTGCCTTTGGGCGTGTAGTTGTAATCTTCGTTGCCACCGGGGGAGAGATCCCATTCCCACCAGATGATGCCGCCGACCGCCGGCTCATCCGCCCAGGCCCTCAGGAAGGCTTCGTAACACAGCGACTGTTCCCTGCGTCCGGCTTCGGTGGCTTTTTGACTGTGATAGTAATTCCAGGCCTCGAAGGCTGCGCCCTCCTGGCTGCACCACCCGGCCTCGGTGAAGATGATCGGCCGGTCGACCTCCGCCTGGAAGGTCAGGATCTCCTTCTTGATTCGCGACCAGTTCTTATCGACTTCCTCGGCCGAGGGGTTCGCCGCCTCTGCGAGCTTGTAATACGTGGTCATGCCCACGAAATCGAGGTCCTTCCAGAAGCCGATCTTTTCGGTCTGGTAGTGATCCCAGTTGGCAGAGTAACCCAGCCTTCCGTGAAAGACCTTGCGCACGTCGGCGATGATGCCGCGCCACTCCTCGGTGCGGCCCTCGGTTTTGACCAGCTCGGAGCCGATCATCAGCACGTCGACGCGGTGCTTCTCGGCGATGCGGGCGAAGTGGGTGATGAACTCGCGATAGCGATCGAACCAGGCCTTCCAGTCCTTGTTCTCCGGCACGATCTTGCCGCGCCACTCGTTGTTGCGCGGATTGGTCAGCAGCACCATGGGCATGAGGATGACGCGCAGGTTGTTGGCCGCGGCGAGGTCGCAAAGCCGCCCGAGTTCGGCGGTGTCGGCGGTGCGCTTGGCGTCCAGATGAAGGTCGAGCGAGCCAGCGTGTTCCTGCCAGCCGTGAACGCAGAACAGAATGCTGTCGGCCCCGAGAGCGGCGACCTCGGGCACGAGCCGGTGATAAGCGTCATAGATGCCGACGCCGCCGTGAAGCTGGACGGCCATGCCGTCGTAGCGGCCGGTCGTGGTGACGCGTGCCGGCTGTGAGGCGGGTTTGGGGGCAGGCGACGGCTCGCGCGGCGTACCGATCTGCCAGGCAATGGCGAGGGAGATGGCGGCGAGCGCTAACTTAATGACGGTCTGCATGCCACGCTAATTCGACGCCGCCGGGGCGCGGCTTCAACCGGGCCGCCCAGGGGGTTATCGATAGCTTAGGCGACTGCTTCGTGGGACACCAGTTCGCGCTTTGCACGCCGACGGTCGCCGCGGCGACCAAGCTGTGGCCGTCGGCGTGGCACCCAACTCCATTGCGGTGTTAGGTGATGATCGAAAGCCCGTTGAACTTCCCGCCGAGGATTTTGTCGGCGTCGACCTTCAGCCATTTGCCAAGGACGTCGGCATAGACGTTGCGAAAATCGGTCTTCCATTTCAGGTCGCCGCGATCGAGCTGACCGGCCTCAAGGCTGGGGTGGGGCGTGAGGATGCCCGGCTTGACCCGGCTGCCGGCGATGAACATCGGGGCGGCGGCGCCGTGATCGGTGCCCTGCGAGGCGTTCTCCGCGACGCGGCGGCCGAACTCAGAGAAGGTCATGGTCAGCACGCGATCGAGCAGGCCGTCAGTCTTGAGATCGGCAATGAAGCCAGCGAGGGCGTCGCCAAGCTGCCGCAGAAGTTGCGTGTGGCGGCCGGGCTGCTGGGCGTGCGTATCGAACCCACCCATGGAAACGTAATAGACACGTGTCGGCAATCCGGCGGCGATCATGCGACGAACCATGCCGAGCTGCTGTGAGAGCTGTCCGCCGCGACGTCCGCCGGCCGCGGCGCGCATCCGTGCGCCGGGCGCGTTGGATGCACCACCGGCGGCGCGTTGAATCTCGGCGGCGCTGGCCCGGGCGTCCATGGCCACGCGTTCGAGGTAGGCAAGGGCTGAATCGGCGTTTGTGGGTTTCGCGCCTGCGACACCCTCACCCCGGCCCTCTCCCTCGACGGAGAGAGAGTCAGAAGCATTGTTCAGGGACTTGAATGCTGATTGCCGCGATGTTCCGCCGTTGGCGCTGCGCCAAGTCAATTCGCCGGGTGTCGAAAAGCTCACCGGACTGAAGCGATCGCCGACCATGGCCAGTGGCGTCTCCTCAGTAATGGCGATGCCGCCGCGCGGATCGGGGTCAGCCCCGGCACACGTGCAATCGAGATAGCGTCCGAGCCAGCCGTCGTGCATGCGCTGCTCGGGATCGCCGGTGGCCCAGATGTCGGTGGCCACGAAGTGCGATCGATTTGGATTCGGATAGCCGACTCCCTGAACGATCGACAGGTGTCCGGCGTCGAAGAGCTTCTTGAAACCCTCGGCGGCGGGATTGAGACCGATGTCGTCAGTGAGACGCAGGGCCTCGGACTTCTTGATGCCGATGCGCGGACGGGCGCGGTAGTAGGCGTCATCGCGGTAGGGGATCAGCGTGTTCAGTCCGTCGTTGCCGCCGGCCAGTTGAATGACCACAAGGATGGGATGATCCTTGCCCGGCTTCGCGGCGGCCGGCGCGTCGTCGGCGGACATGGCCAGCGCGGTTCGATCCAGAAAGAGCGGCACGGTCGCCGCGCCCGAGACGAGGGCGATTCCGCGATGGAGAAAACTACGCCGCGTGTGAACAATCGGTTCCGACATGGGTCACTCTTTCTACAAAATCCGTGCAAGGGGATGACGATGCTGATTTACGACAACTGATATTCCGGCATGCTGAGAATCAGGTGAATCAACCCGCGGATAGCCGGGGCCGCCGCGGCATCACTGACGCTCGTATTTTTCAGCTCGCTGGTCAGCGACTCAATCAGAACGGTCCGGCGCTCCGAGGCGATCGGGCGTTGCAACAAACGCCGGAGATACGAATCGACCACACTTTCGGGAGTCGTCAGTTTCTCCTGCATGACGAAGGCGATGGGATCGTAGGGCGGCTGGGTGGTCGCCAGGCCGGCGCCCTCCATCATCATGCCCTCGCGTCCGACGGTCTCTTCCATGATGCGATTCAGCCGGCGGCGCTGCTGCTGGTACTCACGATCGTTGGTGCCGAACACGAGCAGGGCCGGCGCGTTGTATCGGTTGTAGAGCGTGCTGGTGGTGATCCACGCCTCGCCGCCATCCCAGCCCTTCACGTTCGGCGGCTGGAAGAGCTGCTGGCCCATGCCGCGCAGCCCGCGCTCGAGGGCCAATAGATCGGCCGCCCGGACGTCGAGCATCCGCGCCGTGCCGACCATCAATTCGACCGGACTCTTGATATGCGTGAAGCGGGCGCGATCGGAATAGAACGCGTCGGCTGCAAACATGGCCTTGAGCACCGGCTTCAATTCGAATTTGTTGTCGCGGAGCACCCTGGCGAGACCCTCGATGACTTCCGGCGATGGGTCTTCATGTGCAAAGAAGGTCCAGAGCCGCTTCACGATGTGTCGCGACGCCGCGGGCTGATCGAGCACGATGTTCACGACGTCGTCGGCGTCGAAGTTGCCGGTCTTCTTGAAAATCGTCTTTTTGCCTTCGTCGTGTTGCCGTCGGGCTACGAACGACGTGCCGCTCTCGGGCCGGACCTTGATGCCGGTCAAGGCCCGCGCGGCCTCCTTGATATCGGATTCCGTATAATTGCCTTCGCCCAGGGTGAACAGCTCCATCAGCTCGCGGGCATAGTTTTCATTGGGCTTGCCCCTCACGTTCTGCTGCGTGTTCAGATAGAGGATCATGGCCGGGTCGCGTGTCACCGCGTTGACCAACGTCTTGAAATTGCCGGTGGCGTGCTTGCGGAACAACTCGTTCTGAATGTAGAGCGCCCGGCTCGACTTCACTTCGCGATGGCCGCTGGTGAAATGGCCATGCCAGAAGAGTACCATTTTCTCCTGGAGCGGACGCGGGGTGGCGACCATGGTCTCGATCCACCATTGGGATACGCGCTGCAATTGAAGTTGATCGGCCCGCCGTCGCTCGGCCTGCAGCTTTTGGATCTCCTCGCGATCCTTGCCGGCGTAGAGCTTGCGAATCGGCTCGCCGATCGGATCGATCTTGACCGGGATCGGATCGAAGGGGACGGATTCATAGTCCACCAGGTAGGCTACCGCCTTCTCGCGACCGAGGTTGGCCAGGTATTCGATCTGCGCAGGCGTACCGCCAAAGCCGGCCCGCCGCAGGAGATGGGCCGCATGATCCGGCGTCCATTCCTTGCCCACTTGAAGCGGATCGGCGCCCACGGCAAGACGGCTCGTGACCGCAATCAGGACAAGCGGCATCCATCGCAGAATTCTTGGTTGGCGAAAAGTCATAAGTGCATCCCTTTGCGATGGGGAACTCAATTCGTAGCGTCGTCCTGAAGAATAAACGACTGGACGCGCATCCTATTGTCGATTTCCGCTAATTTGCCACCCCCATTTTGGCCGCTGGTGGGGCGTTCGGGTGCCCTCGCCTGTATGTCGGACCTGACGTCCGCACTCTTCATCCATGGGCCGAAAACGAACCCGGAGATGCCGCTGATGCGCGATTTCAGGCGGCCACCGCGTCCGGCGGAGTCTCCGCGCGGGCAAATGCGGGATCGAGCTGATCAGGATCCTGACGTGAGCCGACCGGTCGCGTTCCCGTGGACCGCGTGAGCCAGCCGTTGCAGCCGAGCGTGGCG
>CAYXEY010000017.1:0-288 GCA_964464105.1 uncultured Planctomycetaceae bacterium | reverse complement strand
GATCGCTGGCGGAGTTCACGCGGATGCTGTGGCAGCCGAGCGTGGCGGCGGCATACGGGATGATCCACGAGAGGCAGGTGACCCAGAAGAACTGGTAGCCGAAGAGAGAGACCCAATCGCGATCTCGCTCGTTTCGGTGGTAAATAATTGCACTCGTGGTTGACCACAGCAGCATGAGGGCCAGTTGCCGCCAAATGAATCCATCGCTCTCCCACATCAATCGCAGTCCGCCGACGATCATAAAGGGCGGGACGACGAGCGCGAGCGTGGCCAGCACCATGTTGAGCC
>CAYXEY010000016.1:0-23973 GCA_964464105.1 uncultured Planctomycetaceae bacterium | reverse complement strand
GGCGGAGTTGTACAGAATCGACAATCGTCCCATTGCGTCGATGGTTTCACCCTTGCCCGCCTCGAGGATGACCTTTTGGGCGATGTGCCCCTCGAGATCGCACGCCGGGAATTGCGACATGCCCGCAACGAGCCTCGCACGAGCCGTACCCATTTCCGGAATCGGCCCCACGCGAGTGACGTCGCTCATGTTTCGCCAGTTGATCGGCAGCAGGCCGAACTTCAGCAAGCCGGAGAATGGGCTGGGCAGCTCATTCCGTACGGTCAGCGCGAAGGTGGCCAGGTATGACTCTTTCTCGGCGCGGGTGTCGCGGCTGAGGCGAGCCGAATCGACCGAGACCTGGACCGCACGAGTCGAATCCAGCATGCGGCCCCAGGCCATGCGATTGGTGTCGATGTCCATGCCCCCCGCCGACTTGTCGCCGAGCACATCGGCGAGTTCGTCTTCGATGAGCTTGCGGGCGGCATACCACGCTTCGACCGAGTCCATGCGGCGATCGAACTGAGCATCCTGATAGTTGTCGCCATAGGCATCGGTGCCGGCGGCCTTGATGAGCGACGAGACGGTGACCTTCGCCGTGGCCCCGCGACCGTGATCGGCAAGCGCTTTCAAGTAGCAATAGTCTTGCAGGCCGAGGCGCAGTTGCTTGAGCCGGACGGATGCGACGGGTTCTGATTGGCCGAACGGTTGCCCGGGGTAGATCAGCCAATTTGCGTCCGGGTCGTTGCGCCGGGCGATTGAGTCGTCTCGGGGATGCTCTGGCCATTGAGTCAAACCAGATAGATAAAGCGCGTGGTGCCCGTGCAGAAATGCCTGCCAGGGAACACTGCGCGGATGGGTCCACGGCGCCTCGACCGCAATCGAACCCGAAAAGGGCGGGCGATCGGGCAGGAGCCAGGTCTTCTTGCCGCGGGCACGCTGCTCGGCAAGCGTCGGCGGATGCTGGAACCGGGCGGGCGGGCTCCAGATGTCGACACAATCCGAAAGGTCCTCATGCGGATAGTCGTGCCAGCCGAACGGACCCATCGATTGCGGGATGGCCGACGAGACGAAGCGGAGCGATTTATCCGCGACGTGCGTCAATTTTCCGAGCCGCTTGACCCGCGCGCCGTCTCCCTTCTGCGGGAGTCCGGCCGAAGGCGGATCGAACATGACCACGGCCTGCGCGCTCCAGCCCTTCGATTCGAAGTGGGCCCTGGCCTTGGCGAGATAGTCGCGAACGACAGCCGCATAGTGCGTCGAATCGGCGCCCTCGTATCGCGAGGGATCGGGATGTTGCGACGTCACGGGAAGCGGCCAGATGTATGCGGGCCGGCGATCGGCGTAGGCCGAGCCGTCGATCAACGGACCGCAGATTGCGTCGTAAGCGCTCCAGTCGATGACCACGCTTCCGTCGGGCGCCTCGGTGAAAGCGGGCAGCAATTCATCGGTGAACGGGCTGAGGCCGTGCGCCTGCAAGATCGTAAACGCCCTGATCACGGCGGATCGCCGCGACTCATCCCGCAGCAACCCGAGTAGATCCGCCCCGCCGGCTGAGGGATCGTCGCCCAGCAGCATCGCTCGAATGGAGACGCGCGTCGGTGCGGGCAAAGCCGCCGATGTCGGCAGTGCGAATCCGCGTACCCGAAGTGAGATTGTCGTGTTCAACGACCCGCCGCCTGATTCGCGCACCCTTACGTTGGACGCCAACCGACCCGCGGCGGCGCCCTGCGGAATCTGAAACTCGATCCAGATGGGCGTCGTATTGCCTGATTCGAGCTGAATCGAATCGCCGGCGTTTAGTGGCACCAGCACATCGGGAAACTCGCGGGAGCGGCGACCGCTTTGCGAGCGCATGTACCAGGCGGGCAGACGGGCCAGCTTGACCGACTCGTGTCGATAGATTCGTACGCTTGAAGCCGGAATGCCGCCGCCCTGTCCACTGAAATCGTCCACCGATATCTGGACCGAGCGGGATTGTCCGCGTTCCGGCCGCAGCATGTATTCAAAAGCCACCCACTCACCAGCTGCGCCGATGAGCTGAATCGTGTTGTCGGACTCGGAATAGACTGCGGTATTGATCGGCTGGCGGCTTTTCGGGTCGGGCAGCGTGGTGGGCCCCTCCGCCCAGGCTTTTATGCCGGTGCGCGGGGTCGTGTCAGCGCTACTCTGAGCCGACGCCGGCTGGTCCGACGCCGCGTCACGGCGAAACAGATCCTGGCAGCCTGCAAAGTAAAGCGTGACCGCACACGCAGAGGCGATCGCAATTCGTTGAGAGATTCCCGGTTGGTTGATCGGCATTGTTGATTGGGCGTTTCCGGCGGGTTTGGACTCCGCCGAAATCATACCCGTTCATGCGGCCGTCACAACCGCATGCGACGGGTGGGCAATGAGGCGACTGCCGCTAATATCTCCGTGTTCGCGGGACACATTCCCCCCCGACATGGTCGATGAACTGGATAGCATGGGTCGAAGTTCCAAAGCCACCACCGTCCCACCGAACAAGACCGAGCACGCGGTCCGCCAGGTCTGCACCGGCGAGAATGCCCGACGAACCATCGGCCTGCCGGTGATCGCCGAACCGGCCAAGCCGCCGCCGCTGCGGAAGTCAAAGTCCGGACCGCGCCGGGCCGCCGTGTTAATTGGCATCCACGTCCTATTCTTAATTCACCTGCTGCATTGGCGATCGGCGGGACGAACCATAACGCCGGTCGAGCCATCGGAGGCGATGGAGACATTTCGCGATGGCGGCATCAACGCGGGGTTCATATTCTTCGGCCTTACCATCGCGGCGACGTTGGTGCTGGGGCGGTTCTTCTGCGGCTGGGGATGCCACCTCGTGGCGCTCCAGGATTTGACGTTGTGGTTTCTGAAGAAATTGAAACTGCGTCCGAGGGCGTTTCGTTCGCGGCTATTGCTGTTCGTACCGCTGCTCGCCGCGATCTATATGTTTGTCTTGCCTCTGGTGAACCGGCTGTACGTTCAGCACGTGGTCGGCGCGCCGGTGCCGCCTTTCTCGCTGCACCTGATCCGCACCGGATTCTGGGACACCTTTCCCGGCCCACTCGTCGCCGCACTCACGTTTCTGTTTTGCACGGTCTTCATGGTGTACCTGCTCGGCCCCAAGGCGTTCTGCACGTACGCTTGTCCCTATGGCGGCATCTTCGTGCTGAATGACAGGATTGCGCGGGGGCGCATCTTCGTCACCGATGCCTGTCAACAATGTGGGCATTGCACGGCGACGTGCACGTCCAACGTGAATGTCGCCGAGGAGGTGCGGCTGTACGGACGCGTGGTCGATCCCGGATGCATGAAGACGCTTGACTGTGTCAGCGTCTGTCCCAATGACGCGCTGTATTTTGGATTCAAGCCGGCTGTCGCGCGGCCCGAGCCGGTGGAACGCAAGCCGCGGCGCTGGGATCTGACCTGGCCCGAGGAGATCGCCGCGGCTGTCATCTTTGGGGCATTCCTCTTCTCCTACCGCGGCATTTACGGCGGAGCGATTCCGTTTCTGTTCGGACTCGGTGTGGCCGGCATTGGGACTTTCGTTTCGGTTCAGGCCATTCATCTGCTGCGCCGGCGCGACGTCTCCGTGCAGCGAATGCGCCTCAAAGTCGGCGGACAAATCACCGGGCTTGGCGTTGCGTATCTCGTCGCTTTTGCAGCGCTGGTGGCCCTGACGGCTCACTCCGCAACCTGGCAGACGCGCCGATTGCTCGCGGATCGGGCATTCGATGCATGTCCGGGCGATGCTCCCGGCTGGCAGTACGACCCTGCGTACTTCGCAAGCGTCACGACGGAACAGCGCGAAACTGCCTTGCGCGGTCTGGCACATGTGGACTGGTGTCAAAAATGGGGCATCCTGCCGGCCCACGACCTGCACACCCAGGCCGCATGGATGGCCCTGACTGCCGGCCAGCCGGATCGCGCCACCGCGCACTTGAGAGAAGCGATCCGGATCAAGCCCGACATCGTCGATCTGCATCTGCATCTTGCGGCGGTAGAAACACAACGCCAGCGTCTTGCCGAAGCCGAAGCCGCATATGCCGAGGCGATTCGGCTGGAGACCCGAGATCGCGAGACACTCGAAGCGAAGACCGGCCCGACGCCGCACCCAGTGTCTGGCCGTGTCTGGCTCAACTGGGCCATGTATTTGGAGCGGCGCGGACGGGCCGCCGAGGCCGCCGACGCCTACGACAAGGCGGTTCGATTCTCGCCGGATCTGGCCGGCGCGTGGGCCGCGTTGGGCGAGTTTCAACTGCGCACCGGCCGCGCGGACGATGCCCGCCGAAATCTCATTCGCGCCATGTCACTTCAGGCACATGACAATCACATCGCGCTTTCGATGTTGATGGCCGGACGGGCCGACGCACAGGACTTCAAGACAGCCGTCGAGGAATATCGCGCGGCGATTCAAAAGCACGCGGACAACGCCGTGCTGCATGCCAACCTGGGGTACGCATTGTCGTCTCTCGGCGATGGCCGCGCAGCGGTGAATGCCTATCGCGAGGCCGTCAGGCTGAATCCGCGTTCGCCGGAGATTCAGGCGGAGTACGGCGCGGTGCTGCTCACTGTCGGCGATTTGCCCGGAGCCATCCGCGCATACGAAGTGGTCAACCAACTGCTCCCCAATAATGCAGAGGCCGCAATGAAACTCGCGATCCTCTATGAAGAGGCCGGTCGCAAAGCTGAGGCTATCCGGTCCTACGGCGTCGCCGCTCGCGGTGACAATCCGCAAATTCGCGCCGCGGCGGAGGACGCGATTCGCCGCCTGACAGCACCGCCCGCCCCCTGATCGGTGGTCAACGAGAACTTAGGGCTATGTCCGCCCTTTTCGAACTACTTGAGAAACGCCTCAGCAAAAAACCGCGAGAGATCGAACGCAATCTCGTCCGGTTCTTTTCCATCGTCGAATTTCAGCCGGTCGACGGGCGTTCCATCCTCGTGCCGCAATCCTTGACCGGCTGATTTTCGACCGAGCATACGAACGTACACGTATTCTTCGGAAACGGAATTCGCAATCAGGATCTTTCCAATCCAGCGAACGGGAGGCAACTCGGCCGTCGCACCCGTGCCCACGCGCGCCCACTCACTTTCCAGACCAATCGTGCCCGCCGTGCCCTCCTTTTCCGACCACAACCGAATTCCTTTTTTGAGAGAGTCGTCTGTCTCGACCTTCACCGTGTTGGTTTTGTCAATCGTGACCTTGACGGCGACTTCCTTCAGCGACTTATCCCCAATTTCCAGCGTCTCGTTGTCTTCGGCGTCGCGAAACGCGGGCGCCTTCACGCCGGTCAGGACAGCATGACTGGTGCTTGCGACCATCGCCTTCGGGCAACGAAGGGCCGCGCCGCATTCAACCACAATGAAGTTGCGAATGGATGGCGTAGAGAACGACTCCTTGGACTCCCCCAATTCGATGGCCGCGGTTTCGCATTTGAAGAACAGGTTGTTGCGCACGATGCCGCCGTCCGCGTCTCCCGGGGCCATGCGTATGCCGGTTTTAACACCCTTGAACAGGTTGTTCCGAATGTATGGGGCACCATTCATTCCAAAAAATCCAATGTTGCCTCGATCAAAGACACAGCCCCACACCGTCGGACATGCGCCCCCGATGGCCCGCACGCCGATGCCGCATTTGATGAACTCGCAGGCAATCACGTCAGACAGGGGCGCCTTCATGAGCGCAACCCCTTCGGGAACGTCTTCGAAGCGGCAACGCTCAATTCGCACGGGCGTCGATGTGTTGACGCCGCGGACGCATTTTTTGTCCGCTCGAATGGTCAGACCGACGATTCGAACCCTGGGTCCGGAGCAATTAATGGCGGCGTATTCGTTGGCGACGATTGTCGTCTTGTTCGCGCCCGCGCCTTCAATCGTGACGCCTTCGTTGACCGTGACGCACTCGGAAAATTCTCCGGCGGCAACTTTGACGACATCACCGGGTTTCGCCTTCTTGAGGCCCGCGGCCAGCGCACCCGCCCCGGGGGTCACCTTGATCTCCTTTGCCAAAACGGCTGACGGCCAAGCAACAATCAAGCCGGCGATGAGAATGCGCGTCAGAGTCATGCGAGTTCCTCCGGTAATATTCTCTTCAATTGAGCCGAACACGACATGCAAGAGGATACCATCTCAGGCGCCATCAGTTTCACATTTTGTCAGACTGGCTGGATAAGTGGACTGGCGTGCCAGAGGCTGATTTAGATTTCGAGAGGGATCGACCATGAAATCCGCGGATTTTCGCAAGCTAGCGCTCAGCCTGCCCGAGGCGGTGGAGAGTTCGCACATGGGTCATCCGGACTTCCGGGTGAACAAAAAAATCTTCGCGTCGCTGTTCACCAAGGACGACGTCGAACGCGGCATGGTCAAGTTGACGCCCGAGCAGCAGAGGGATTTCGTGAAGTCTGACCCCAGGGCGTTTGAGCCGATCGCCGGGGGATGGGGTCGCGGCGGAGCGACGCAGGTGAATCTCAAGGCGGCGAAAACGACGTCATTACGCAAGGCGTTGCTGGCGGCGTGGTTGAATGTTGCGCCCCAGCGGCTTACGGAGGGCGATTGAAGGGCCGCTCCTTTTCCACATTTAGATATTTCGCGAGAATCCGATCGCCGTCGTGCCATCCTCTGGCGGGCCGAGATGCGCGGCGACTGCGGGATCGGGGTTGAATCCGCAGGCGAGGTGCGCTGGTATGCTCAGCTCTGCGAATCGTCCGGACGTATCACTCGTAAGCGTGTTGCACCCGATCGATTTAGCCCAATCGATCGCGGCATCAATCAGCAGCCGACCGACACCCATCCGTCGTAATGGCGGCGAAACGTACCAGCCTTCGAGGTGGGCACTTCGTGGAGTTGCGGCCCCGCCGGTCTCGCGACGCGAGCACTCGGCGAAGCCAATCAGCCGGACAGTGGGTTCGGTCGTTTCGGCGACGAAGACCCGGTGCGGCAATCCGGCGAGTGTGCCGGCCACGAAGTAAGTCGCCGTTTCTGCACGATGCCGCTGAAATCGCGGCATGGCCAAAACGGGCCTTCGCCGCGAATTTCATACCCCGATCCGCCGAAAAACCATAATCACACTGTAAACGCGAGATCTCTTCAATGCGCGTATCCAATTATTTGCGCTCAACTTACGGCTAATAGTTTTTTCCCTGCAAATACTTTCAGGGATTTACTCAGAAAATCATTGACATTCGCAGTCAACATCCTTTATCGTTCGACACTGGTCCGGGAATACCCGGCTGGGTCAGCGAAACTGGAGGAACAAACCTTGAACCGCACTCACTCGGAGAATTTCGCATTTCGTCGATTATTGACCGCGGCATGCGCGTTCGCGTGCCCCGCATTTACTAGCGCAACCGTGCATGCCACGTCGCCGGTCTATCAACCCATTGCCCTCACCGGCACCGATGGCATCTACGGACCGAATCAGGGACCGGGCATCACGTTCGTGTCCATCGGCGGACAGCAACCGTCCTTCAACGACTCAGGGCAGGCCATATTTCGAGCCTCGAATTCCCTGGCCGGCACACCCCAGGGCGTGTGGACTCATTCGAGCGGCCTCAATACGAATGTCGCTATTGCCGGCGGACCGCGTCCGGGCGGCGGCACTTATCCGACCGGTTCTTCGTCGGTCTTCAACTCGACGTTAATCAATAACGCCGGCCAGACGGCCTTTCGCCTGGGCGCACAGACTGGTCTGTTTTCGGATGTCGGAAGCGGCATGGATCGGGTCGCGCTCGCCGGCGACATCGCTCCCGGTACCGGGAGCGCAACCTACGCGACGTCCGCCGTTGCAACCGGTACGCCGCTCTTCAACCAGGCCGGGCAAACCGCCTATATTGGCAACCTGACCACGGGAACGGGAACACCGCCAGTGGTGATTACCGCCGGAATAAACAATGCCTCAGGCATCTGGAGCGGCACACCCGGAACCTCCACTCTGAAACTCCGTCAGAACGACGCCATGCTCTCTCTGGATGCGGGCGGCAACGTTCGCGCCGGCAGCTTTTCCAATTTGACCATGGGGTTCAACGGCAACGGCAGATTCATCACGGTTGCAAATCTTCAAGGCAACGTGCAGACGGGCAACACGGTTGGAAACGACACGATGATCGTGTCTGACCGTGGCGGCTCGGTCGAAGTGGTGGCGCGCCGCGGCAATGCAGCGCCTGACGCAACCGGTTCTCCCAGCGCCAACAACTTTCGGAGCTTCAGCACCAGCCAGTTGGGTTTCAACGACAACGGTCGGGTTGCGTTCTCCGGAACGCTCCGCGATGCGGCCGGCGTTCAGTCCAGCACCGGCGCCTTTTTCACCGACACCGGGACAGGAACGCTGCGGATGGTGGCCAATGCCGGACAGGCGCTTCCCGTGGTCTACGACCGCAACGGGAACCCCCTCTCTGAATTCAGCGGCGTGACCTGGGGAATCTCCTATAACAACCCGGTCATCAACGATAATGACCTGCTCGTCTTCAGTCCATCAGGTCTGGGAAACACCGGTGGGACAAACAACACGGGCGGGATCTTCTCGATGGACCCGCTGGGCACCATCACCAAGATCATGCGCAATGGCGATATCGCCGTTCCCGGTGGCGCGCCGGATGGATCCAACGCATTCTTTCTGAGCCCCGGGAATATTCAGTTGAACGACGCCGGTCAGATTGCATTCACGTCCACGCTCACGGGCCTCGGTGTCAGCGTCGGCCTGGGCAACGGCAACTCGCTCTGGGCAACGGATCTGGCGGGCGAATTGGTCAAGATCGCCCGCACCGGAGACCTCTTTGAAGTTCTGCCGGGAGATTTTCGACTGATCACCGGAATCGGCGGACTCAATTCGACCGGTGGCCAGGATGGACACGCCATCAGCTTTAACGCGGCAGGCATGCTGGCATTCGAACTGGACTTCTCCGATGGCTCGTCCGGCATCTTTACGGCGAGTGTTCCGGAGCCGGCAACGGCACTTCTACTGGCCGCTGGAATGGTTGTGTGCGTGCGGCGGAAGCGCGACGCTCGATAGCATCGCGTTGATAGGGTTGAAGGACTATTCAATCGAATCTGGGAGTATGTGATGACACGTTTTTGTGTGAATCTTGTGGCGGTTGTTTGCCTGTTGAGCTGCGTTTCAATCACCGGCGCAGAGACTGTTCGAGTCACGATCAGCGGCCAGGTCGAATCCAACCAGCTCACATTCGGTCCGTTGCGGAATGCACTCGTGCATCCTGGCGACGACGTGAGTGTTACGTTTCTCGTGGACTCGAATGATTTTGTCGACAGTCCGCAATGGCCGGTTCGCGGTTATCGCATCAACAAGCCTTCGTTCCAGATTCAAATGGGCACTGAGACCGTCGGCTTTCCCGCGACTTTTCCCGCCAACATCACGCCCTATTTCAGCATCCGCAACAACGATCCCGGCGTGGACGGGTTTCTGCTGGGTCACTTCGTGGACACTTGGGGAAGCGTACCGATCAACGGCTACACTTATCCGAACTTCGGCTTGGGCTTTTTACGAACCTTCAACACCGCGACGGTCTGGCCGACGACCAACATCCTGGATGCCCTCGGACATTACGGCTTCGAGAACATGTCGTCATACGATTTTCGAGTCGTGGGGCTGGCCGATTCCGCGCCGCTCATTATCGAATACCAATCGATTGACCTTGTTCAGACATGCTTGAAGGGTGACATAAATAACGACACCCTTCGCGACCAGAATGACATCCCTGCGTTCATCGACGCCCTGCTGGCCGATTCAATCGTCGATCCCGATCTCGTATGCCGGGCCGATCTTAACGGAAATGGCACCGTGGCCGGCGACGATATCGCGGCGTTTGCAAAGTGTGTCACAGGCGCGGGCTGTCCGTAAGCGGATTGCTCTCTCCAGTCGGCCGCGTGGATGTCGGAGATTGCGAAGATACGCATCATGCGCCTGTGTGCGCGGCCTTGAGCCGTGCAATGTCCATCTTGTCCATTTGCAGCATGGCCTGCGTGACGCGCTTAACTCTCGCTGGATCCTCATCGCGCAGAAGTTTGCCGAGGATGCGGGGCGCGACCTGCCATGAGACGCCGAACCTGTCCTTGAGCCAGGCGCAGCGGCTCTCGCTTCCGCCCTCGGTGAGCCTGTTCCAGTAGTGATCCACCTCGTCCTGCGTTTCGCAATCGATCGAGAGTGAGATACCTTCGGAGAATGTGAATGGATGCTCCCCGGCAGCGTCGGTGATCGCGAATTCCTGGCCGGCCAGCGTGAACAACCCATGCAGGACGCTCTGCTTGTTGCCGCGACCGGCGGGCTGATGCTTGATGCCGATCACGTTTGAGTTATTGAATACGGATGTATAGAAAGAGATGGCTTCCTCGGCGCGGCCGAAGCTTGACCCCGAAAACATCAGGAACGGCGTAATCTTCTGCATGCGCGGTGCAAGGCTGACCTGCCATGAGACTCCAAACCGATCCTGCACCCACCCGAACTTCTCGCTAAAGGGATATTTGTCCAGCGGCATCATGACCATGCCGCCGGCGGAGAACTGTTCCCACAACCCGCTCACCTCGTCAGCCGTGGCACAATTCACGAAAAACGAGATCGCGGGTGTGATCTTGTACAACGGCCCACCGTTGAGCGCGATGAACTTCTGACCTTCGAGTATAAACTCAGCGGTCAGCACGGAGCCTTTCGGCCCCGGCCCCATCTCGCCGCAGCGCGTGACATCGCCGATTTTCGAGTTCTTGAAGGCGGACGCATAAAACCTGACCGCCTCTTCGGCATTTGTATTAAACCAGAGGAATGGCGTAATTTTCTGCATATGGGTTCCTCGCAGACGAACTTCTCATTCGTCCATTGCTCGTACCAGCTGCATCACAATGTTCTTTAGAGCTTTCCCGTTGGATTTGACTTCGTTGAGACTTTGAAACAGCGCAAGTCGTCGACCGTCCTTGTAGTCGCCTTCCAAAAGGCCCGTGGGATCGGAGACGCTCGCTCCCCTGAGAAAAATGAGCCTGATGCAGTCCTTCTTGAAGAAATTGAAGCCGACGATGTATCGTTTGTAGGTCGTGGGGGCGAACGGCTTCATGCGTCCGGTGTAGTAAAAGGTCGGCGCATTCCAGTAGATCCCCTCGCCGATACGCTTATCTACACTCAGGATGAGCTTCCGCAGACGCCCGGCAACATCCAGCAAAGGATGCTTCAGGTCTTTCATGAATGCGTCGACCGCGTCCGGTTCCGACGTGCCTGCGGCCAGCCCATTTTCCTTCTTCGCCATGTCTCGTCCTCAAGTGCAGGTGACTTCGATATTCGCAATCTCCGTTGACTACACTGCCGCAGCGAGAACAGCATCCAACTTTTCGTATCCTGCCGCGACGCCGTGCTCCATGCCCGAAGCCGCCGCGCCATCGCGGGCTTCCTTCGAGGGGAAGAGCAGGGTCATCACCAGGTCGGTGCGACCGTCCTTCTCTGCCAATTCAATCGTCGCCAGTAGCTCCCATGTTGGCGAGTTGGCGCAATCGGGACTGGAGCCGGGCGCGCCCGGGGCCATTTCCATGCGCTCGGTGTGAACGATCTTCGAATGCGGTGTGACTTCCTTGTGCTCGCCCCAGATGGTCAATGCGATTTTTCCATCGGGCCCGCTCCAGGCCCAGAGGTATTTGCCGCCGACGCGAACATCCATCTCGCATTTGGCCCAAGCCCAGCCTGGCGGCGTGAACATCCAGCGCTTCATCAGCTCCGGCTGGGTCATGGCATCCCACACCAGCCGGCGCGGGGCATTGAAGGTGCGGGTCATGACCAGGGTGAGATCCGTCGGCGTGGTGACTTTCAGGGCGTGTTTCATCAACATGGCGATGCTCCATTAGTTTCGGGTGTCGTGGGCGTGTTTTTCGTTGGACTTCATTTCCTCCAGCACCGCATCCAGACGCTCAAAGCTGCCCTCCCAGATGCGGCGGTATTCCTCGAGCCAGGCGTTGGCCTCGGCCAGCGGTTTGGCTTCGATGCGGCAAAGGTGCGTCCGCCCCACCACCCGGCGGCGGACCAGCTTGGCCTTCTCCAGCACGCGAACGTGCTTGGATGCTGCGGGAAACGACATATTGAGCGGGGCCGACAGCTCGCTGAGATTCTGCTCGCGGTTAGTGAGCCGCCGCAAGATCGCCCGGCGAGCCGGGTGGGCCAGGGCATGAAAGACGCGGTCGAGTCGTGGGGAGGAATCTATAACCATATGGTTTAATATAACACGGCATTTGTAAATGTCAACCAGTTGGTTTAATAATTTCGAAAAAAAAACCCGGCGATCGCAATCGCCGGGCTTGAGCAAACAATGCAAATAACCGCTGAAGTTCGACTACGACGCCAGCAGCAGGTTCAGCGGGTTTTCCAGGAACGACATGATCGTCCGAATGAATCTGGCTGCGTCGGCGCCGTCGACCGCGCGATGGTCAAACGTGAGGAAGAGCGGCAGCATCTTTCGGATCACGATCTCGCCGTTGCGAACGACGGGCTTGGCTTCGAGCTTGCCCATGCCGAGGATCGCGACCTCGGGGTAGTTGATCATCGGAGTGGACATCGTGCCGCCGAGCGAGCCAACATTCGTAACGGTGAAAGTGCCGCCGCGAAGCTCTTCGACCGGCACCTTGAAATCGCGGGCCCGATCGGCGAGATCCTTCATTTCCTTGCTGATGCGCACGAGTCCCTTGCGGTCGACGTCGCGCAGCACCGGCACCATCAATCCGCGCGGGGTGTCGACCGCGACGCCGATGTGGTAGTAGTCTTTGTAGACAATCTCACCGGATGCGTCGTCGAACGAGGAATTGAACTGCGGGAACTGCTGCAGCGCGCCGGCCACGGCCTTGAGCATGAAGGCGGTCAGGGTGAGCTTGGCCCCCTTCTCGGCGAACATCTCGCCCTGCTCCTTGCGAAAGATTTCAAGGTCGGTCACGTCGACTTCGTCGCCATGGGTGACCGCGGGGATCATCAGGTAGGCTTTGACCATCTGGCGGGCGATGGCCTTTCGCATTTGCGTAATCTTCTCGCGGCGAACCGGGCCCCATTGCGAAAAGTCAGGCAGCGGTTCTGAACCGAGCATCGGCATCGCGCCGGGCGGCAATGATTGTGCGGGCGCATCGGATCGAGCCGGTCGCGATTCGGCGGCCGGCTGAGCAGCGGGCCGGGCGGCTGGCGCGCGGGCCGCTGATCGACCGCCGTCTTGATTCTGCAGGTTGTAGCGCTCGACGTCCTCGCGGACGATCCGTCCGCCGGGACCGGTGCCATGCACCTCATGCAAGTCGATGCCCATTTCGCGGGCCATGCGGCGTATGGCCGGTGCGGCCGGAATCGGTCCTCCGTCAGATCGCGGAGCCTCGGCCACGGACCTCGCCGACTCGGCAACAGGCTGCTCGCGGCGGGCAACGGGCGCTGCCGCAACTTCCTCACGCAGGCGCTGCGGCGCGGCGGCGGGCTTGGCCTGCGCCGGTGCGGCCTTCGCGACAGGCGCTTCGATGTTCGCGGCGGGCGCGGTCTTGCCGGCTCCTGCCGAGTCGACCGAGAGCAGCACCTGCCCCACCTTGACGGTGTCGCCGGTCTTGACGTTGAGCTTGCTGATCACGCCGGCATAGGGCACCGGCAGCTCCACGGCGGCCTTGTCGGTCTCAACCTCCATGATGTTCTGATCTTTGGCCACCGTGTCGCCTTCCTTGACGAGCACGTTGATGATCTGCGCCTCGTGGATTCCCTCGCCGAGGTCCGGAAGTTTGAAATCTTGTGCCATAGAAAAAACCAGTTGTCAGTAATCGGTTGTCAGTGATCAGTAAGAAAGACACTTAGAAACTTGTTACTTCTCGTGCCGCCGAGACCACCTTCTTTGCGTCGGGAATGTAATACTTTTCCAACGCAAAGAACGGCATGGTCAGATCGTAGCCGGTCACGCGCTTGATCGGCGCTTCGAGGTACATCAGGCTGTCTTCGACGATGCGCGAGACCACTTCGGCGCCCGGCCCGCAGCTTCGCGGAGCCTCGTGCACAATGACGGCGCGACCGGTCTTGCGAATTGATGCGTTGATTGTCTCGGAGTCCATCGGGGAGATGGTGAGCAGATCAATCAGTTCCGCCTCGATGCCGTGATCGTCCGCCAATTCTTCGGCTGCCTCCAGGGTCGGGCGCATCGACGCGCCGTATGAAATGATGGTGACGTCCGTGCCCTCGCGCACGACCTGGGCCTTGCCGATGGGCATGGTCTCCGGCTCATCGGGCACTTCCTCGCGAAAAGCGCGATAGGACGCCTTCGGCTCGTAGAAGATGACCGGATCGGGATCGAGAATGGCTGCTCGCAGCAAGGCCCTCGCGTTGCGCGGCCCTGAAGGAATCACGACCTTCAATCCCGGCAGATGCGCCCAGATGGTCTCGCGGCTCTCGCTGTGGTGCTCGATCGCGCGGATGCCGCCGCCGTAGGGCATGCGGATGACCATGTTCATGGTGTAGCGGCCGCGCGTGCGATTGCGGTAGCGGGCGACGTGGTTCTCGATCTGGTGAAAGGCGTGGTAGCCGAATCCGGAGAACTGCATTTCACAGATCGGCTTGAAGCCGTTCATGCACAGCCCGACGGCGAGACCGGCGATGGCTGATTCGGCAACCGGCGTATCGATGACGCGGTTCTCGCCGAACTCCTTCCACAGCCCCTCGGTCACGCGGAAAACGCCCTCATCAGGCCCCACGTCTTCGCCGAGGATCAACACCGTGTTGTCTTCGAGCATGGCCTCGCGAAGGGCGAGGTTCAATGCCTTCACCATTGTCAGTTGTGCCATGAATCAATCCAGGTTTGTGCGAATCCTGTTGTCGTTTCTAACAAGCCGCGCTTTCAGCAAGGCGGCCAACTTCTGTAATCTCAGATCTCAGATTTGAAATCTCAAATCTGAATCAGTGCCGCAATAACTCACCTGCGTTGTTCGGCGCTGGATGAGGCGCGTCGCCGTTCTCGGCCATGTATGCGTTGAACTCATTGAGCTGCGTCTTGAGATACGGCGGCATCGTGGCGAAGCAATGCTGGAACGGCGCCGCCGGGTCTGGCTGATAGGTCTCAGCCCGATTCACCGCCGATTCAATCTCGGCCGCGGCCTCTTCCTCAATCAAGTCGCGGGCCTTTTCATCCAGCACACCCTTCTTCTTGAGGTATTTCCAGAATCGGGCGAGCGGATCCTTGGGCTTCCAGCACTCGACTTGCTCTTCGGTGCGATATTTCTTCGGATCGTCAGCGGTGGTATGCACGCCGAGGCGATAGGTAACCGCTTCGATCAGCGTCGGGCCGCCGCCGGAGCGAGCCTTCTCGACCGCTTCACGCGTGGCTGAAATCATCGCCAGGATGTCGTTGCCGTCGCATTGAATGCCGTCGAAGCCGTAGGCCAGGGCCTTCTGGGCGATGGTCTTGGATGCGGTCTGCTTTTCGCGCGGCAGGCTGATGGCCCAGTGGTTGTTCTGGATGACCATGACCATGGGCAACTGATAGACGCCCGCGCAATTCATACCTTCGTGGAAATCGCCCTCGCTCGTGCCGCCGTCGCCGCAGAAGCCGATGGCCACGTTCTTGGTGCCCTTGAGCTTGCAACCCCAGGCGATGCCGCCGGCGTGCAAGACTTGTGAGGCGACCGGCACGCAAATGGGCAGATCGTTGACGCCGTCGGGCACGCGTGAGCCTTCTTCGTTGCCACCCCACCACAGGATGATCTTGTCCATCGGCCAGCCGCGCCACAGCATGGCTGCCGTCTCGCGGAAGGACGGAACCAGCCAGTCATCCTTTTGCAGCACGAAGGCTGGACCGAGCGACGCTGCCTCTTGTCCGAGACAGGGGCCGTAGGTTCCGATGCGGCCCTGGCGCTGCAGCTTGAGCAGCCGCTCGTCGAAGCGTCGGGCACTCAGCATGGCTTTGAAGAGCTTGCGCAGGTCGGTCTCGCTCAACTTCGGGTCGAGGGCGGCGTCGACATTGCCATCGGCGTCGAGGATCGACAGCGATTCCAATCGCAAATCCAGCTTGATTTTTTCGCGGGGCACGCTGCCTCCTTGGTTCAATCGAAATTTGAAGCCACGACGCAAAGAGGCGATTGCGCGAGCAATCGGTCCCGGGTCGCCAAGAGGGGCATTATGACGCCAATCGGTCGATTGGAAAAGGCGGCATGCCCTTGGACGGGAAGGCGTTAGGGCAGCAGCAAATGCGAGGCGAACCGGGTGTGGTCGGCCTGATGGGCCACGTCGCGCATGCCATCGCGGGCCTTGTCAAACAGGCGGCTCGGCATGAAGAACGATCCGAGCACGAGGATCACGCAAACGGCCAGGGCCGAGGCGAGGGTCATGCAACGGGAGGGTCGAATCGCGACGACGGGTGACCGCAGGTAGAGCGCCGCGACAATGCGCAGGTCGTAAGCCGCGGCGATCGCCGAATTGATCACACCGATGATGACCAGGGCAATCATGGCCTTCTCATGCGGACTGCCGCTGGAGGCCGACAGGGCCGCGCTGAAGACGTACACCTTGCCGAGGAAACCGCCGGTCGGCGGAAGCCCCATCAGTGAGAGTACGCAGACCGCCAGGGCCAACGCCGCCCACGGATGTTGCCGCGCGCAGCCGGCAAGATCGTCGATGGTCTCGGCGGAATCTTCACCCTCGTTGCCATCCTTGCGGAAGTATGACAGCACCGCGAAGGCGCCGAGGTTCATGATTCCGTAGACCACGATGTAGAAAAAGACGGCTGTCAAACCATTGCGCAGCGGCGAGGCGGCATCGTCGGGACCGGGGCCGGCGGCGAGGCCGACCAGCATGTAGCCGGTGTGGGCAATGCCCGAATAGGCCAGCATGCGCTTGATGTTGTTGGGCTGCATCAACGCCAGCGTGTTGCCGACCGTCATGGTCACTGCGGCCAGCAGCCAGAGCACCCAGAAGATCGCGCTGCCGGTGGCCCATCCGCCCAGCGAGAGCAATCGGGTGAGGGCCAGCAGCCCTGCAAACTTCGGGATGAAACCCAGCATGCCGGTGACCGGCGACGCCGCGCCCTGGTAGACGTCCGCTACATAGAAGTGAAGCGGAACGGCGGCGATCTTGAAGGCCAGTCCGGCGAGGGCCAGCATGATGCCGAGAATGGTCAGTTCGCTGGATGCGGCCCCGGCGATCGAAAGCTCCGTCGAAATTGACCGCCCGCCGGACAGATCGGCGAAGAGCCGCATGGTACCGGTCGAGGCATAGAGGAATGAGAAACCGTACAGCGTGAGCGCGGCGGCTAATGCGCCGAGAAAGAAGTACTTGACAGTGGACTCCTGCGCCCGGGCGTCGCGCCGAGAGAGGCCGATGAGGATGTACGTCGGTACGCTCACCAGCTCGAGCGCGAGGAAAAGCAGGATCAGGTCATTTGCGATTGCAACCAGCAGCACGCCGGCCAGCGAGAACAACGCAAGGCCCATGAACTCGCCCTGCTCTCCGTCCTCAGGGACGTGGCGATTGACCATGAGAATCAGCAGGCCGAGTGCCAGGCCCACAACGCGGCTGAACCAGACGATGGAATCACCGGCGATCGCCGGATCGGGCGGCGGCGGATTCTCGGCGACGTGCCACGCCGCCAGAACCGCGAGGACGAGCGTGATCAGCGTGAGGCCCCAGCAGGTCGCGCCGCGGTTCTTCGAGGGCGAAAGTCCGACGAGCAACAAAAGCGATGCGCCGATGATCAGCGTCAACTCAGGCAGCAGTCCGAGCAGAATCGGCGGGAGGTTCGACAGCATCTATCGCACCTCCCCGGTCGCGGTTCGCAATCCGGTCATGACCAAAAAACCACCGGCCTGATTGCCGTCGTTGTCGGATCGCGGCACGACCTGACTGATTGGCCCAAACTTCAGTTCTTTCTTACCCGGCAAAGCGGCTTTCACCGCCCCGCGCAGCGAATCATCCATCATGTGCATGGTCGGGCCGGGGAAAATTCCGAGCCAAAGGCATGCAACGGCCAGGGGAACAAGTATGCCGATTTCGCGCGGGGTGAGATCCTGAGTCAAGCCAGCGGAATCGTCAGCCCCGTGGCCGGGTTCGCGAAGCGGGCCGAAGAGCAGGCCGCGGGTCATGTGCAGCATATACACGGCACTCAAAATAATGCCCAAGGCCGCGAAGGCGGCATAGACCTTGCCAAGGTGGTTTTCTGAGTTGAACGTGCCGAGCAGCACGAGGAACTCGCTCACGAAACCGTTAAGCCCCGGCAGGCCGACGCTGGCAAACGTGAAGATCACCAGGAAGAACGCCATGATCGGCATCTTCTTGGCCAGTCCGCCCAGCTTGGACATTTCTCGGGTGTGATAGCGTTCGTAGATCATGCCGATGACGAGGAACAGGGCGCCGGTCGAAAGGCCGTGATTGACCATGTAAAGCAATGCGCCGACCAGACCCTCTTGCTCAAGGCTGAACATGCCCAGCAGGCAGAAGCCCAGGTGAGAGACCGATGAGTAAGCCACGAGCTTCTTGAAATCACCCTGTACCCATGCGGCCACGGCCCCGTAAATGATGCCCACGACCGCCAGCACGCCGATGAGCGGTGCGTGCGCAATGGAGGCGTGCGGAAGCATCGGCAGGCTCAATCGCAGGAAGCCGTAAGTGCCCAACTTCAACAACACGCCGGCAAGGATGACCGACCCGGCGGTGGGCGCCTCGGTATGGGCCAGCGGCAGCCAGGTGTGCATGGGGAATAGCGGCACCTTGATGGCGAAGCCGGCAAAGAAGGCGACGAACAGGATCGCCTGGGTTGAACGGGGCAGGTAATCCGGCGCGCCGTCCGGGCCGAGATGCGCCGCCAATCCATACAACACGTCCAGATCGAACGTGAAGACATGCGACTGATTTAGCCCAAGCGGATACTGCGATGCCAGCCAGCCCAGGTAGAGCACGCCCGCAAAGGTCAGCATGCTGCCGGCCAGCGTGTAAATGAAGAACATGTTGGCGGCCTTCTGCCGCTGCGAACCACCCCAGATGCCAATGAGAAAATAGAGCGGCACCAGGGTGAACTCGAAGAACATATAGAAGATCAGCAGGTCGCGGGCGCAGAACACGCCGATCATGGCTCCGTGCAGCAGCAGCATCAGGGCGTAAAACTCACGAGCGCGGTCCTTGATGGCGGTGAAGCTGCCCCAGATGGCCAGCGGTGTGAGAAAAAGCGTCAGCAGAATGAGCGGCATGCTGATGCCGTCGACGCCGAGGTGGTACTCGATTCGAAGCTGTGCCGCGTTGCTCCAGGTGCCCGCGGGCTCGCCGATCCACGTATATTGCTCGATCAGCTTGTAGCCCGTCAGATCCGGCTTGACCAGGTTGTAGCGCATCAGGGCGATGACGCCCAGCACGAGGGTGAGCAACGAGACGCCCAGGGCGGTGCGGCGGCTCCAGACCGCATCGGCATCGAGCTTCGCAAAGATCAGCGCAGCGCCGGCCACCGGCACGACGATAAGCATCGTGAGGATGTGCTGCGTCAACCAGTTGTCTTCGAATACCGCCATGAACCGCGTTTCCGTTTCCGTTTCCTGTCAGCTCGCCTTGATCAGCACCCACAACACAATCGCGATCACGCCGACCACCATGCCGGTTGCGTAACTCTGCATGCCGCCGGATTGCAATCCGCGCAAACCAAACCCGATGAGCCGCGGGATGGCGCTGATGATCCAGAGGATTCCGTTGATGAAATACTGATCGATTCCGACACAGAGTGCGCCGAGCCTGCGAAGCGGTCGAACGATGCCGATGTCATACAGCTCATCGACGTAGTACTTGTTGTAAAGCAGCTTGTGCACCGGACCGGACGCAACCGCAGCTGCATGGGCGATGGCCGGATGGCGCAGGTAGATGTAGCGGGCTGTCAACATGCCGACAAAGAAGATGCCGCCGGAGAGCCACATAAGCCAGTGTCCGCCATGGGCCTCGGCATGGGCTGAATGCAACTTTGCCGTGGCCGGGCCGATGACGCCGGACAGGAAGTGATGGAAATGACCATGCGGCTCGAAGATCGCCAGAAACCCGCCGGACTTGACGAAGGTGACACCGACGTAACCAGCGAACACCGCGCCGATGGTGAGCAACATCAGCGGCACGGTCATCCATTTGCCGTTTTCATGGGCATGCTCAACGCCGGCCGGCAATCGCTCGCGCCCGCCAAAGGCCATGAATACCATGCGGAAGGTGTAGAACGCGGTCATCAATGCGGTGACCAGCGCAACCCATCCGAGCCATGGCATGTTAGAGGCCAGCGCCGCGTGAACAATTTCGTCCTTGCTCCAGAAGCCCGCCAGCAACGGACAGCCCGCCAGCGCCAGCGCGCCTACGAAAAACGTGCCTGCGGTGATGGGCATGGACTTGCTCAACCCGCCGAAACGACGGATGTCGATCACGCCGTGCATGGCGTGCATCACGCTGCCGGCGCCGAGGAAGAGCAGGGCCTTGAAAAAGGCGTGCGTATACAAGTGAAAGATGGCCGAGTCGAAGGCACCGACGCCGAGGCCGAGAAACATGTAGCCAAGCTGACTGAGGGTCGAGAACGCCAGGATGCGCTTCATATCGAACTGCGTGAGCGCGATCGAGGCCGCGAAGATCGCGGTGATGCCGCCCACGCAGGCAACGACGGACATGGCGTAGGGACTGCTGGCAAATATCACGCCGCATCGGGCGACCATGTACACGCCGGCCGTGACCATGGTGGCGGCATGAATGAGAGCGCTGACCGGCGTGGGGCCTTCCATGGCATCGGGCAGCCAGACGTGCAGCGGAAGCTGGGCGCTCTTGCCCATGGCGCCGCAGAAGAGAAGCAGCGAGATGGTGGTGATGCGCCAGGACTCCAGCACGCTCCCGCTTTTGCCCACGCCACGGGCCACCATGTCAAAGACTTGTCCATAGTCCAGCGTGTCGAAAGTATTGAAGATCAGCAGAATGCCGAGGCCGAAGCCAAAATCGCCGACGCGGTTGACGATGAATGCCTTTTTCGCGGCGGCCGCCGCCTCGGGCTTGGAGTAGTAGAAGCCGATCAGCAGGTAGCTGCACAACCCAACCAGCTCCCAGCCGACGTAGAGCACGAGGAAATTTCCGGCCAACACGAGCACGCACATCGAGAAGACGAACATGCCGAGGAAGGCGAAGAAGCGCTCGTAGCCATGCTCGGGATGGCCGTGGTGATCGCGCATGTAGCCGACGGAATAGACCACGACGAGGAACGAGACCGAGAGGACGGTCAGAAGCATGACGCAGGTGAGCGGGTCGATGCGGAAGTCAACGTTGAACCTTGCGCGTGAGCCTTCGACGCCGATCCACTCGTAGATCGGGAAGGTGGTCGCATTCGTGGCGGAGTCGTAAGCCTGTCCCTTCGTGGCGGCCACGGCCGACGTGTCCACATGCGAGTGGCTGCGTACGTTGTTGAAGATCCCCACTGCGGCGAACAGCGCCGTTGCAACGCCGGCCAGCACCAGCCAATGCGAGCGCGAGCGCAGGCCGCGAAGTCCGATCGCGCCGACGCCCATGGCGCCGAGGAGCGGCGCTGCGACGACAATAATGGCGAGTGTCTTCAAGTCCATATGAGTGTCAAATCACCCGCGCATCGTTGCCCAGCGGTCAGCATCCAGCGTGCCGCGCCGCCTGAACAGCATCACCACGATGGCCAGGCCCAGGCCCGCCTCCACCGCCGCTATGACCAGAATGAACAGTCCAAACACCTGCCCCTGCAGGTTGCTCCACATGCGGCCCGCGCCGACCAGGTTCAGCAGGACGCCCTGAAACATGACCTCGGTGCAGAGGAACATGATGATGAGGTTGCGGCGGCTCAGGAAGCCGACCACGCCGATCCCGAAGAGGACCGCCCCCACCACCATCAAACCGACTGCACTGTTCACGTTTCCAAATCCTGTCTCGTTTGTGTGCCACTGCTTCAAGCAGTGCGGCATTCGAGCAAGCCCCGAATGCACCCGGCCCACCGTCCTCAGAACGGCTTCGCCTTGCGTCCCAATTCTCCCAACTCCGGCACGTCGCCTTCGCTGTCCATTTCCGAAACGACCTTCCGTCGCGACAGGGCGATCGCCCCCACCATGGCGACCATCAGCAGCACACCGGCCAGTTCCACGCTGACTGAATAATCAGTCAGCATGAGCTGTCCTATGGCCTGGGTGTTGCCGGCCTCGGATGCAACCGCTGTCGCCGCCTTCATCGGGCGTCCGACGATGACGCCGGCCAGCGTCGCCATCAGCAGGAATCCCGCCAGCACCGCGGCGATCGGCTCGCGGGCCACGGTGTCATAATTCAGCGCCCCGCCATATCGACCGCCGTCCACATTGCCCGGTTGCTGGGCGAGCATGATGACGAAGACGTAAGTCACGAGAATCGCGCCGGCATACACAATGATGAGCGCGGCTGCGAGGAACTCAGCACCCGCCGTCACGGCGAGTCCGGCGGTTCCGATGACGACCACCACAAAATAGAGCGCGGAATAGACCGGACGGGCATGGGTCACGACCCGCGCAGCCGCGCCGACGGTGATGACCGACAGAACGTAGAACGCAATCGTGGTCGATTCATCGGCAATCGAATGCAGCACCCAGACGAGCGCGCCGACCCCGGCGGCGGCCAGCACCCAGGCGGCCCCGCGCACCGGCCGCTTCTCGCGCGGCAGCGCGAAAAAAACCGCCAGCGCCCCGATGGCCGCCGCGACATAAGTGCTATAGACCAGATACGATTCCACTCGCTGCGAAACTCCTGCCTCTAATACCCCGTCACTGCCGGGTTCTTCCTCGGTTTATCCGCCTGCGTCCGGTCAAAGACCATCAGCAATTTCTCTTTATCGTAAATCATCTCCTCGCGCGAGCCGCCGACCAGGTGGTACTCCGGGGTCAGCTCGATCGCGTCGACCGGACACGCTTCCTCGCACATGCCGCAATAAATGCAGCGCAATTCATCGATGTCGAACTTGATCGGGTACTTCTCCCGATCGGGCCACGGGCTTTCGGCGCCCTCGATGTGGATGCAATGGGCCGGACAGGCCGTCTCGCACATGAAGCAGGCCACACAGGCCACGCGGCCCTCTTCGTCGCGGTTGAGCCGATGCACGCCGCGGTAGTTTTCCTTGCGGAGGACGCGCTTCTGCTCGGGGTACTGCACGACGGTCTGCCGCCGGGTCTTGCTGCTGAACATGTGTCGCAGCGTCGTGCCCAGTCCGGCGATGACCTGCGGCAGGTAAAGCCGCTCGGGCGCGGTCAATTCGGGTTGATCAACATTGATAACGTCCGTCTGGGACCAGTGTTGGCGGATGAGGGGTGGTGCTGTCGGCGCGGCGCCCGAGAATGGGGCGCTCGCACTCGCTGCTGCGCTCGTCTGCGTCGTATCAGCCACGGGTCACCATCGCTTTCGCCGGCAGGCTCTGCTGCCGTCCGGTGACCGGCTTCGCGTTTGAGCCGGCGATCATTCGCGCCACAACAATGACCGCGACGTTGCCGATGAGCGAGGCCCACCACTGGGTGATGCCGAAATAGACAAACACCCCCTGCATGGCCACGAGGGCCATCGAAATCGGCACGAGTCCCTTCCAGGCCATACGCATGAGCTGGTCAAATCGAAATCGAGGAATGGTCCAGCGAATCGCCATGTAAAGGCAGATGAACAGGGCAATCTTGCCGCCGAAGACCAGCGAGCGAAGGATCATGGCGGTGAAGGTCAGTTCGCCGTTGACCGTGGCCGCGCCTGGGAACCATGAGGGCAATAAGTACCCGCCGAAGAAGAGCGCAGTCATCAGCCCGCTGGTGGTGATCATGTGGGCATATTCGGCAAGGAAGAACAGGGCCAGCTTCATGGCGCTGTATTCGGTGTGATAGCCACCGATGAGTTCCTGCTCGCTCTCGGCCAGATCAAAGGGCATGCGGTTGGCCTCGGCCAATGCCGCGATGAAAAGCAGCAGGGCCGCGACGGGGTGATACAGCACGATCCACGGCGCCCCGGCCTGTTTGGCGACGATATTCTCCAGCCGCAATTCGCCGGTTGTCAAAATGACC